>JBOFWE010000001.1:0-3038 GCA_051653465.1 Selenomonadaceae bacterium
AGGCTTCACGTCCATTGGTAGCAAGATCCAGGCTGACCCCCTGTCCGGCAAGAAGTTCCTGGGCAATCTGCCGATTAATCGGATCATCTTCTGCGAGCAGTACCCGCAGCCCCCTAAGCCCGTAATCCTGTTCCCGCACAATTGACTCACCAAAAACAGGCCGCTCCTCCGCAAAGAGCTGCAGCAGCATATCAAGCAGCAGCCGCGGACTGACTGGTTTAATCAATACGCCACCGAGCTTTGCCTGCTCAGCCTGATACCGCAAGGCCTCCCGATCATAAGCACTAACCATCACAATTTCCGGTATAGCGGTCCCCGCCGCCTTTTTTCCCTGGACAATCACCTGGGCAGCATGAATGCCGTCAATCCCCGGCATTTGCCAGTCCATAAAAACCACCTGATAGGGATCGGCGGTCGACTGGCTGATGATTTCAATCGCTTCCAGTCCACCCGTTGCCAAATCAACCCGCAGCCCCATCTCCCGCAGATATTCAGCCAGAATTTCGCGGGCAGCCGCCTTGTCGTCAACGACCAGTATGTGCAGCCCGCGCAGTCTTTCCGGAACAGCATATACGGCCCGGCTTGCCCCTTCGGAAATTCCCAGCCAGGCAGAAAAGCTGAATTCACTGCCTTGCCCCGGATCACTCGATACCCATATATTCCCTTCCATTAGTTCTACCAGCTGTCTGGCGATTGTCAGGCCGAGCCCAGCGCCCCCATAACGACGGGTGGAACTTCCATCCGCCTGCATAAAGGGGCGAAATAAAGTTTCAACCTCAGCCCGGGACATGCCAATCCCCGTATCACGGATGATAAACTGCAGTTCCACCCGACCGTTAAGGCACTGCAGCTGTTTGACATAGACCGCAATCTCCCCAACCGAAGTAAATTTCAAGGCATTATTGACAAGATTGGTTACAATCTGTCCCAGTCGAAGCGGATCCCCGACCAGGCCTCGCGGAACATCCGGCTCAATATAGTAGAGAAACTCCAGCCCCTTTTCTCCGGCTTTGGCACTGGTCATTTCCACTACCCCACGCATCACATCGTCAAGAAAAAAATCAATTTTCTCCAGCGACAAATTGTAGGATTCCAATTTTGAAAAGTCAAGAATATCGTTTATAATCTGAAGCAACGCTGCTCCGGCAGTATGAATCTGGTGCAGATACTCCCGTTGCTTAGGTGTCAGCTCTGTTTTCAGAGCCAGATAGGCCATCCCAATTACCGCATTCATCGGCGTCCTGATTTCATGGCTCATATTGGCCAAAAATATCGACTTAGCCTCGGCTGCTTTTTCAGCATCCTGCTTAGCCAGTTCAAGCTGACCGGTTTTGAGTTCATTCACCTTCTCGAGGTGTTCACAACGTCGCGACAGTTCCTGCTCGGCTTTTATCTGTCGCGTTATATCACGAACGATGCACAGTATCCCTATAAGCTGCCCCGCCGCATCACATTCGCTTTTTGCCGTCTGTTCAATCCAGCGCATTTCATCTTTGTCGGCCGCCAGCCGGTATCTTAGCAGTGGCGGGGTCTTTCCCGCCATAAGCTCGTTCCAGCCGGCCTCAATCCGTGACCAATCCCGGTGATAAATTCTGGCCTTCAGATCCTCAGCCGACACCGCCGCTGTTTCAGGCAAACAAAAAATACGGCAACATTCGCCAGAAACACGAATCCGCTGCTCTCCCGGCGTCAGCCGCCACCAGCCAGTGCCAGAAACTGCCTCTACCTGTCGCAGGAAAAATGAATTTTCTCGCAGCAACTGCCTTAGCTGTACTCTTTCCCGCTCTGCCATAGCTAAAGCAATACCATCAGCGACCCGGCAGGCAGTTACAATCAGCTCGTCTTGCCAATGATAATTTTTCTCCTGTTCAAAGCAAAGCATCCCCTGAACCTCGTCCTCACCGGCAATGGAGCAAAGCAGCAGGGAGCCTGTTTTCTTCCCCCGCAGCCAGCTTCCCAGCCACTCACCAAACTTCCGGTCCGAGGCTGCGCCTGCGATCCAGCCTGGTTGCTGCGCCAATAGTTCTACAACAGGAAAAATATCCGCCACAACTGCCATCTGCCCGCTGGAATGCTGTTTTGTTCCCCGCTCAAACAGATCGCGGCAAACAACCGTCGTCTGCGCCTCGCTCCGCAGCCAAATGGAGATACGATCAACGCCAAGCCCCAAAGCCAGCGACTCCGTCACTCGCGGAAAAAATCCGTCCCCATCAACCGGCTCTGCCGCCAAGCGGGAACGAAGATCCTTGACGAGTTCCTGCTGCACCAGGAAAACCTGTCGTTTTTGCCTCTGCCATAAAAAGAAACAGCCGCAGCCCAGTAGCAGCCCCCCAGCCATATACAGGAAATACAATATGGAGGGGGCTGTACTTTCTGCTGTGCCAGCAGCTGCCGTTGTCGGCGCAGCAAGCAGGGCGAGAAAAATCCATGATTTCGTCAGACAAAATAGAATTTTCCGTCTTTTTATCCTATTTACTATCTCCATCCTCTACGCTCCCAAGGCCAGTGGCATAAATAAGCTGTCTGGCCATCACGTTATCTGTCTATATTTATATTCGCTTTAAAAAAAATATATCCTTTCAAAAATTCATATTTCATCGTCCCCATTTGAGCAGAAATTGCCGCAGCCCAAAGGGCCGCGGCAATCTATAGCATCATCGTACATGATGGTTATTATGGTTATGATTTTTTTTAGCATTTTTTTCTTCCTGCTCAGCCAGAGCCTGCTCGCATTTACGCAATGCGGCCGTGAAGCTGCGCCATAAATGCTGGCGCCCCAGCGTCTTAAACATGCCCGCCCGATACATATGACGGCGTACCTGAGGATTTGCCTCACTTAAATAAACCTCGATCCGGCGCTTTTGCAGATTTTTTATAACCTCGTTGAGCATTTTCAAACCAGTGAGATCGACAAACGGCACACTTTCAAAGCGGATGATTAAAAATTTAGGATCCTTCGATATATGCACCAAGGAACGTTCAAAGGCATTGACCGCACCAAAAAACAACGGGCCTTCAATTGTATAGACGAGAATCTC
>JBOFWE010000002.1:0-1606 GCA_051653465.1 Selenomonadaceae bacterium
CTGCTCCCGCAGGGAATCAAGCCGGACATCACGGATATCAACGCCGTCAATCCGAATTGCCCCGGCCGTCACATCATAAAAGCGCGGAATCAGATTGGCAATCGTCGATTTTCCGGCCCCACTAGGACCGACAATCGCAACCATTTCGCCGGGATGAGCCTCAAGCGAAACCTCGCGTAATGCCGGATGATCTTTTTTATAAGCAAAAGATACTTTGTCAAATGTGACCCTGCCTTCTATACGCGGCAACTCAACAGCATCCTCCTTGTCCTTGATTTTTTCATCAAGATCAAGAACTTCAAATACGCGGTCTGCTGCCGCCATCGCCCGCTGTACAGTCCCATAGACACGACTCAAGCGCTTAACTGGATTTGCCAGATTTACGGCGTACGTCAGAAAGGCAATCAGGGCCCCTGGTGTCAAGACGCCATTGACGACTTCGTAGCCGCCAAACCAAATAATAAACGTAACGCCAATCGCCGAAATAAATTCCACTGTTGGCGTCAGCAGCGACATCAGTTGTACGTTTTTCATCTGGGCCTTAAAGTTCAAATAATTCTGCTCGCGAAAGCGTTCAATTTCATAGGCTTCCCGAACAAATGATTTTACGATGCGAACAGCCGAAATACTTTCCTGCAAAAACGAGGTGATATCTGCCGTCCGTTCCTGAATCACCGTGCCGCTTGATTTAAGCTTGCGTCCAAAAATATTCATCGCTTTAGCAATAATCGGCATAGTAACAAAGGTCAGCAAGCTGAGTTTCCAGTCAAGATAAAACATCATGGCAATGGATCCAAGCAGCACCGATCCTTCTGTAACCATATCAATCAGGCTATCCACCAGTGCTGTCTGCAAAGCAGCTACGTCATTGGTGATATAACTCATGATATTACCCGTCTGGCGCTTTTCATAATATGCCAGCTGTAACCGCTGAAACTTCCGATACAGGACCTCTCGGACATCAATAATCACATGCTGACCGATATACGATACAAGGTACGTTTGTCCATAGAAAAAAATACCGCGAAAGAAAAAAACCACGACGATTCCAATCGCAATCGTATTGAGCATGACCATGTCGCGTGTTGCCAGCACATCATCAATGATATTTTTAATGATCCAGGGCACATACAGATTTGCCGCCGCTGCCAAAATAATGCAAACTACTGCCAATGACAGCCTCGACAAATATGGCCGCATAAACAGCAGCAGGCGCTTGTAATTCTTCATACTGAGTCCTCCGATATATTTTTAGACAGCGCACAGCGATCTGCCGTTTCAAGAATCAGCCTGGCCACTCTTAAAGCAGCATCCGGCTCACCGAGTTTTTGGCGAATCTGTTTTAACTGTTCTTTCACAAGCTCAGCTTGTGCCGATCCCTTAAAAAATTTTTCCGTCTCAGCCACGACAGCCTCCGTCTGAATTTCATCCTGCAGAAATTCCGGCAAAATACGCTGACCGGCAATGATGTTAGGCAAACTGAAATTAGGCAGATGCACGAGCAAATTGCCGATAAAATACGATACCGGCGACATTTTATAAAGTATCACCGATGGCAGTCCGAGCAGTGCTGCTTCCAGGGTAACCGTGCCCGATGTGGCGATGG
>JBOFWE010000003.1:0-1141 GCA_051653465.1 Selenomonadaceae bacterium
TGATTATTGAAAATGTGGGGAATCTGGTCTGTCCGGCGGAATTTAATGTCGGCGAAGATGAAAAGGCCGTAGTGCTCAGTATTACGGAGGGCGATGATAAACCGCTCAAATATCCACTGGTGTTTAAGGAGTCGGCGGCCGCCGTTTTAAACAAGACCGATCTGCTGCCCTACACGAATTTTGATCTGGCAGCGGCCGGAGCGGATATCAGGGCGATTCATCCCGGCATAGAGGTGCTCGAGGTTTCCTGCAGCCAGGATCAGGGACTTGAGGGCTGGATTGACTGGCTGTGCCAGCGCGTAGCCGCTAAAAAAACAGGCGGTGACCGGGTATGAGTGCGGTGACTTTGGTCGGGATCGGCAATATTCTATTGCAGGATGAAGGATTCGGGGTAAGTGCAGTCGAAGCCTTGCAGCAGGAATATCGTTTTTCAGCCGGTGTGCAGCTGCTTGACGGGGGTACGCTTGGCATGGAGCTGCTGGGCTTTATAAGCGGCAGCAAAAAACTTATGGTCATCGATGCTGTTGATGGGGACGGTCCTTCGGGAACCTGTTTTCGCTTCTCCGGACCGGAGGTGCAGGCGTATTTTCAGGAGAAACTGTCGATGCATGAACTGGGCATTCAGGATGTGCTGGCGTCTTTGAAAATTATTGGCGAACCGGTAGAGGAAGTCGTAGTGATTGGCGCCAAACCGTTTGTTGTTGGTGCCGGAGTGGGCTTGACGGCAGCGATGGCGGACTTGCTTGAACCAATTAAAAAAATGGCCATCGGGCAGCTGCGGGAATGGGGCGTTTCGGCAGAACTGCTTGCGGGAGAAAACAGGTGATTTTATGAAGCGGGCGGGAATCCGCGTTGCTGGCATTGTGCAGGGCGTGGGTTTTCGCCCCTTTGTTTATCGGCTGGCAAAAGCGTATGATTTGACGGGGCTGGTCTTTAATGATGCGGCCGGGGTATGGATTGAGATACAGGGGGAGAAAACTGCGATCAAAGGGGCGCTGACGGCGCTTTCGGCCGAGGCTCCGCCGCGATCGCAGATCACCGCGGTTGAGGTCCGGGAGCTGTCCTTGCAGACCGAAACGGGATTTGTGATCGCTCCCAGTCCCTCGGGCAGTAAGCGGCGGACGCTTATTTCGCCGGATAT
>JBOFWE010000004.1:0-1371 GCA_051653465.1 Selenomonadaceae bacterium
CTTTTTGAAGTCAACAACGATCTGTTTGCGGGTTTCTTTGTCTTCAAAATCATGAAGTATCAGTCCCGCCTTGAAATGCGTCTTTATTGAAGCGCCTTGGTTCAGCTCATCCTGGATTGTATCAAACAGCGCGTAGAGGTTCCTCGCCTGCTGACTGGTTTCACAAATAACCATGCCACCAAGCGTATTATCGCCGCGAATGATCCTGAATTGTTTTAAGTCGCTGATAATAAAGTGCAAAAGTTCTTTCACGTAGGTTTCATGTTCGATAATATAGCTTTTAGGAACATCCTTTTTCTGTACCAGATTTTCCAATTTTTCATATATCTCGGAGAGCTTTTTCCGATAGGATGTCTCAATATCTTCGCGAATAATTTTCAGAGTATAGCCATCCTGGATTGATTTGTCATAGTAATATGTATGAAAATATTCGCCAAAAATTTTCCAAGAAGCTCGTTCCGCCTTTAAAAGCGGGGTTCCAGTCAAAGCAATTTTAATGGAATTGGAATCTGCATCAAAAAGATTGGCTAAGAAGCTGCCCGTCGGATTATAGCCACGATGCGCTTCATCGATGATGAAAACACGCTGCAGATTCGTCGCATATGGCGGCAAGGAAATTTTTTCGTGATCCTCGACAAATTTCTGGATATTGACAACAGTAATTTCGGTCTTGCCGCTGGCACCTTTTAAGGATTGACTGCTCTTAAATTCGTCCATGAGCTCCTTGCGACTTTCGGCTGTCTTGACGATCAGGCCGCGTGCATTGAATTCCTGCGTAGCCTGTTCCATGAGGTCGAGTCGGTCAACGATGAAATAGAATTTCGCCACTTTGTTTTGACGCGCAAAGAAGTCTGTCAACACATACGCCAAATGATAAGAAAGTGCCGTCTTCCCGCTGCCCTGCGTATGCCAGACAACACCGGATGTTTTACCGTCAGCTAGGGCTTCACGAATTTTAAACGCAGCAAACATTTGCTGATAGCGCATGATATGTTTTTCGTTACGGCTTTTGATTTGGCCATCTTCTTCTTTTTCATCTTTGACGTAAGCGATTCCATATTTGAGCAAAAACAACAGCCGTTCAGGGGAACACATCGATGTAATGATCCGATTCGTGGGCGTCAGCTCATCTAAATTGGTTTGATATTCCGGCGCATTGTGAATGACCTGACAATTAAAGTCGGTCAGTATCTTTTTCTCAATCACCGGATTTACCGGCAAATATGGATAATCCCGATAAAACGGTGGTTTGTCCTGGTTGCCGGAATTTTCTTCACGAAAGCAGTTGAAAAATGCTTTTTCTTTGGCGGCGGTACAATAGAACGCACCTTCAATCGGTACAATCCCCCCCAGGGTATCATATTCCATATT
>JBOFWE010000005.1:0-5735 GCA_051653465.1 Selenomonadaceae bacterium
AGATTTAGAACGAGCATATGACAACCTTTCTCCAGAAGATAAAAATTGTGTAAAGATAGAAGCGGAACCTTTTGGGAATAATGTTAAGTTTTCTGGATTTTGTGGAAATACAGAATGCGACTATATAGGGGTCGCTGAATTTTTAGTAAATAAGATGAATAGATTCCAAAAATTCGTGGGTGTTGAATTAAATTCACATGCGCCAATGGTTGAAATTTATAGTCGGATGTATTCGGCTTATAGACCATTAAAAGAGAAAATGATAAGTGGAATGGATGTTTTAAGTCGAGAATCTCTTATTGCAATATTAAAAGAACAGATTCATCCAGAACATCGATGAATTATTGATAATTTATTAAGCATCCTTCGGGGTGCTTTTTTCATGCTTTAAAACATGGTTTAGTTGTGTGCCAGACAACTTATATACCCCCCCCGGGGGTCATAGGTACTCCCTAGAGGAAAGGTCTATGCGGGTCTGCGAGCCCCAACGGTTGTCTGGAGCAAAATCAAAAAAACTGGTTGACAAGTTGACAAATTCAAAGGAGTGGGAGGTATGACGAAAAAGTCAGAAAATGGAAGCCGAAATATAATAGAGAAGCAATTTGTTTTTAGCACACAAGAAACGTGTGATTTTTTCGGGATTTCCCGTGAGAGTTTGTCAAGTTGGGAGAAAAAAGGAGCACCGAAAGAAGGTAGAGGAAAATGGGACCTTAAAAAGCTGGTTGAATGGCGTTTTGGCGGCGGTCGTAAAGAGAGCCCGGAAATCCGCAAACTCAAGGCAGAAGCCGATTTGAAGGAAGCCAAGGCACGGCAAGAGCAGATCAAATTAGGTGTAACCGAAGAGGAATTTATCCCTATAAAAACGGTAACGGCCGATCTGCGAAGATTGTTCACAGTTTTGAAACGGAATTTATTAGCGATTGGCCATGATGTCGCGACAGACCTGAATTCTTTCGATGCTGAGGCGGCGCTGGAAGCAAAAAAGGTGGTTGACAAACATATTGCTGAAGCATTGGAACAAATGAGCCGAAGCGGGATTTATAATGCAAGGAAAAAGTGAATTCCCGCCTTACATCACCAAGGCTTTCACGTCATTCAAGCCGCCAGAAAAATTGACGGTCAGCCAATGGGCAGACAAATATCGTATATTGTCAGAAAAGGACAGCGCTGCGCCTGGACCGTGGCGAACGGATAGGACACCATACTTAAAAGAGCCGATGAATGCATTTAACGATCCGCAGGTCCAGGACATAACCTTTGTCGCCGGCACACAGCTGGGGAAAACGGTTATGGAGTTAAACATGATCGGTTATGCTGTTGCCCAAGATCCGGGACCAATGCTCATTGTATACCCGTCGGACAAGCTGGCGAAGTTTACCAGCGAGAACAGGCTGCAGCCAATGATGGAATTGTCTCCAAATCTCCGAGAAAAATTCCTGGATCGGGAAAGCCAGTGGTGTGAGCTACAGTTTCCGAACATGTATATCGCATTAGTTGGGGCAAATTCGCCGTCGAATCTGGCCAGCCGGCCGGTTAGGTATATCTTTTTTGACGAAATCGATAAATTTCCCAAGTGGTCCGGAACAGAAGCGGGACCGCTGGCGCTGGCCGAAGAACGCACGAAAACCTTTTACAACAAGAAAAAAGTAAAAGTATCGTCGCCAACATTGAAAAACGGCAACATATGGCAAGGGTGGGAAACTGCCGACGCAAAATACAAGTATTTCGTGCCGTGCCCGCATTGTGGAGAATATCAAGAGCTGGAATTTAAGCAGATAAAATGGCCGGAAGACAGCACGCCGCAGCAGGCAAAATATGCCGCATATTACGAATGCAAGTCCTGCCATGAGCGTATTGACGACCGTCATAAAATGCCGATGTTGCGCGCTGGTGAGTGGCGGACAATAAACAAGGTCGAGGGCAAGGCACATTCCGTGGCCTACCATCTCAATTCGATTTATTCTCCCTGGTTGACGTTTGGCGATGTGGCCGAAAAATTCCTGGCCAGTAAAGACATCCCGGAAGAACTGATGAACTTTATCAATTCCTGGCTCGCAGAACCCTGGGAAGACAAGGCCAGCAAAATGAAATCCGACGTTGTCATGGAGAAACAGGGAGAATATGAGCAGGGGCGCGTCCATGAAAAAGCGCAGTTGCTGACGATGGGCGTTGACGTGCAGCTGGATCATTTCTGGTGGAGCGTCCGCGCTTGGGGACCGGGCTTGACCAGCTGGCTTGTTGATTATGGCCGAGCGGAAACCTGGACGGATATCGAGGAAGTCATGAACCGAAATTATTGCGACGCAAACGGCGAGATTTACAACGTCAATTTGTGCGGCATGGATTCGGGGTACAACACCGACGAAGTATATCAATTTTGTGCGAAGTGGGAAGGCGTATGCGTTCCAACAAAAGGCGCATCGAAAACAATGACATCGCGTTATAGTGTAACAATTATCGATAAAGGGGCGGGCCATGGGCTGCGCCTCTATAATTTTGATCCAAACCAGTTTAAAGACTTTATTGCCGGCCGATTGTCTGTCGAAGCCGGTGACAAGGGTAGCTGGAACGTATACAGCGGAATTGACCGCCTGTATTGCGATCAGATATGCGCCGAGCAGAAAGTCGAGCACAAAGATAAAAAAGGGAGAGTGACCTATACATGGGAAAAAATATCAAGCCACGCGCAGAACCATCTGCTGGATACTGAAACAAACAACGCTCTGGCGGCGGAAATACTCGGTGTGCGTTATTTGACCGATGAAGTCGAAGAAGAACCAGAAAAACCGACAAAAGAGCCGGAAAATGATTGGCTTGGTCCAACAAAAAACTGGCTATAAAAGGGGGTGAACCATTTGCAAACATTAGAAGAACAGCTCGAACGTGTGCAAAATGCAATTGCGGCTATTGAAGAAGGGGCCCAAGAGTACCAGATTGGCACCAGAAAGCTGACCAAGGGCGACCTTGCGACGCTCTATAACCGCGAAGGCGATTTGAAAGCAGCTATTGCCGCACAAAATGGCGGTAGGACAACATTCGCGCAAATGGGAATGCTGTGAACATACTGGAAAAAGCGATATCGATTGTATCGCCGGAATGGGCGTATAAAAGGTCCATATTTGCAGAAGCCGTTCGAAGCTATGACGCAGGGCGGATTGATCGTTTCAACGATACATGGACGCCGATCAATATGGACACGGAGAACTCGGACAAAATGCAGCGGGATCTAATCAAAGCCAGAGCTCGCCATTTAGAAGACAATAGCGATATGGCTGAATCGGCAATCGGCTCCATCGTCCGCAATTCTGTCGGCACTGGCATCCAGCCACAGGCTCGGACACCGGACGATACAGTAAATAAAAAGTTGGAAGACCTTTGGAAAGAGTGGATCAAGCAGGAAAACTGCGATATCACAGGCCAGCAAACCTTTTACGAAATGCAAGAACTACTGCTACGCCGGAAAGTGGTTGATGGGGAAAGCATGGTCCGCAAAGTTTATGATAAGTCGGCGCGGATTCCGTTGAAATTACAGCTAATCAAGCCGGATTTATTAGATTCTTACCTGCTGACTGCGCCGAAAACAAACCGGATTATTCGATCCGGGATCGAGTTGGATGATTATTTAAAGCCTGTCGCGTATTGGATTCAGCGTAAAAGTCCAGATGGATACATCACATATCAGTCGGACCGCGTGCCAGCAGATCAGATTTTGCACTTGTGGAGGAAAAAGCACGCAGATCAGATCCGGGGTATATCGGAGCTGGCAACGAGTATACAGAGAATCAACGAAACGGATGAATATTTGCGAGCGGAAACAATCGCGGCAAAAATTGCGGCTTGCTATGCTGTTTTTATTACGACGACAACACCAGTGGGGAATATGACTGTTGGCCGGCAGACGAAGGATAAGGAAGGCAAGCCACTGGAAAGCATTCGACCGGGAATGATATCTAAATTACGGCCTGGCGAGAACATCAGTGCAGCTAATCCTGGCCGATCATCAACGACGGCTGGTGATTATGTGAAAATACAGCAGCAACTTACGGGGTCTGGTCTTGGATTGTCATATGAATTGGTAAGCCGTGATTTTTCAAAAGCAACATTTTCCAGCGCGCGGCAGGGCCACCTTGAAGACCGACGGACATTTTTACCGATCCAGGGATACATGATTTCCCACTGCTGTCGGCCGATTTGGGAGGCTTTTGTCGATGCTGTTGTCCTAGCCGGACTGGTAAGCATACCGGGCTATTGGGCAAGCAAAGAGACATATCTAGCCGCTGATTGGATTACGCCGGGCTGGGAATGGATTGATCCGCAAAAGGAAGCCAATGCAGATGTAACTCTGATGCAAAATGGCGGCATGACGCTGGCGCAGTGGTGCGCACGGCGTGGCTATGATTGGCAGACACAGCTTGATCAGATGGCAAAAGAAAAAGCTTATGCCGAAAGTAAGGGGCTGGACTTGCTAATTCACAAACCGGAAGCCGTTCAAGCGGCAGAAATGAACCATAAGGAGGGAGGAAATGGAGACGAATAACAAAAACAAAACAATGTTTCGTGAAATGACGCTCGACCGAGCTGCGGTAAATGATGATCGCACGGTCGAGCTTTCATTTTCCAGCGAAACCCCATATAATCGTTGGTTTGGTCCAGAAATATTGAGCCATGAACCGGGTGCAGTTGACTTAACGCGATTGGAAGAAATCGGTGTGTTACTTTTTGGACATGATTCACGGATGCCGATTGGCCAGGTCGTATCTGTTGGGTTGGATGAAGCGGTCCGCAAATGTACAGCCACCGTGCGGTTTGATGAGGATGAAGAATCCGAAAAAATCTATCAAAAGGTCTTGTCCGGCACGCTCAAAGGCGTATCGGTAGGATATACAGTCAGCGTATGGGAAGAAGTTAATGCGAATGCTACGAGTACCAATGGCAGATTTGCTGGCCCGTGCTCGATTGCAACGCGGTGGATGCCTTACGAAATATCAATTGTCAGTGTACCGGCCGATGCCTCTGTTGGCGTTGGACGATCCGCAGACCAAGAAGAAGGGGAGAATAGAAACATGTCAAAGAATCAGAACACGACGCCGGATGTACCGCCGGTAGATAACGATCAGAAAAGAGCATTGCCACCGGTGACGCAGGTAGTACCACCGGATGTGAATGGTGCAGTAGAAAAAGGAATTGCCGCAGAACGCGCCAGGGTGAGCGAGATTGGATCGATGTGTCGCTCGTTTAACATGGATTCGCAGGAATATATTTCAAGTGGGAAAAGCGTTGACGAAGTCCGCAAAATTGTTCTGGAAAAAGCAATGGAGAAAAACCAGCCGACAAAGGTTTCGGTAGGAGCAGAAGACATTGAGAAATTCCGATCGGCCGCCACTGACGGCATGGCCATTCGCGCTGGTGTTGCCATTGAAAAACCGGCAGAAGGGGCAACGGATTTCCGGGGCATGAGCATGCTGCGCTTGGCGCAGGATTGCATCGAGCGCCAGAGTGGCAAAGATATGCGTTATGCAGACAACGACACGCTGATCCGTGAAGCTTTGACCGGTACGGGAGCATTCCCGGGGATTTTGTCCAATGTGGCCAATAAATCAATGGCTCAGGCATATCAGACAGCACCGACGACTTTCCAACTTTGGACGGCGAAGGGATCGAATACCGATTTCAAGGATGCCACGCGCTACAGATTGAGCGAGGCCGATGAACTCGAGAAAATCGGTGAGACTGGT
>JBOFWE010000006.1:0-2860 GCA_051653465.1 Selenomonadaceae bacterium
TATTTTTAGACAACAAAAAAGCCTCCGATAACCTCGGAGGCCTTGATTTCACTGGAGCTGATGGCAGGATTTGAACCTGTGACCTGCTCATTACGAATGAGCTGCTCTACCAACTGAGCTACATCAGCGCAACTGACAAAACATATTTTAACGTATTATCCTCTATCTGTCAACAGATAAATGGCTTTTGTCAGAATCTTGTTTCTCAGCAATGGCAAAATGGTTTTTGCCGCTGGTCTTTGTCTGGTACAGAGCCTGATCGGCCGCAGCCAACAGGGCTTTGTAGGTCAGGCCGTTTTGGGGGGCAAATGCGATGCCAATGCTGGCGGAGATTTTTATTGCCTTTGCAGGCTGGATCGTTTTCAGCGACTGGGCAATGGCATAGGTCTTTTGGAATATTTCATCGGCGGTTGCCAGATGCCGGACAAAGACGACAAATTCATCGCCGCCAATTCTTCCGATAATATCGCGGGCGGAAAAAACAGTGCCGAGGTTTGCGGCAACTGCCTGTAACACCTCATCACCGACGAGATGCCCGCAGGAGTCATTGACGTTTTTAAAGTTATCGATGTCAATGATCATCAGTGCATATTGTGAGGCGTTTTTTTGTGCCAGTTGTGACAGTGCCTGCTCGATGGAGCGCTCGGTCGCGGTTTTGTTGTAGAGCTCGGTCAGGGGATCACGGCTCAGTCGGCTTTGCAGCTGATCGATGGTTGCTTTCTGTACTTCAATATTACTTAGCTTGCCGATGACTTTAACCGGTGTATTTGCCGCACTAAAAATGGTTTTGCCGTTGAGACAGAACCATTCATACTTGTTTTTCGGGGTTAACAGCCGCAACTCAGCGGAGATCGTTTCTTCGCCGCTGGCAAGGGCGGAAGATACAGCGGTGATATTATAGGCAGATTCCGGGTGAATATACGGACTTTGCCGGAGATAGTTCAGATAATCCTTTATTACTGGGGGGCGATCAAAGATTTCGACATATTTTGCGGAAAAAGACATGGTATCTGTGTCGATGTCGTATTCGAAGATGATGTCGTTTGTCAAAGCCGTTGCAATGCTATAGCAGTTGCGTTCGCGGAGTAGTTGGGATTCATAATTTTTTTTGTGCGTGATATCAATCATCAGATAGGAGAGGGTGTCCTGCTCATGAAGATCGCGCCGGCGATAGCAATTGGCATAAATCCAGAGGGTTTCCCCATTTTTTTTGGTGAGGGGGAATTCAAGCTCAAAGTTGGCAGGGCCTTCGGTAACGTTTGTTTCCAGAATTTTCTGAAATAAAAAGACGGAACCAGCAAAGGGCAAGCCGCTGTTGTTAAATTCCCGGGTAACTTCATCCCGGCTGCGTCCGATCAGCTCGAAGAAACGTTCATTTGCATAGAGAATGGTCAGTTTTTCATCGAGGGCATAAGTGACCACTCCGTTTGGCATGTTATGCAACAGGGAGGTGAAGAGGGTGCTTTCCTGTTCAACTGACCGTGAGAGTTGGTAAAGATGACAGGATAAGTAAAGTGCCAGCAATAAGGTCAGTACGATAAATCCGTTACCAAAGCCGCTGAATGGTTCATTGGCGGCAGTAAAATCCGTGGAGGCGGCAACGAGTACGGTGAGAAAGAGCAAAAGCGTAATCGAGGTCAAAACCTGCCGATTCTTTTGTAATGTATGCATAATTTCCCATCCTTGTCATAAGCGATTTTGAAATGACACTGGAAATAACAGTATGTAATGTATGCAAACTACAAAAATGTTGATATGCGTTTATCATAGCATAAAATATATATACAGGCAATATCAGGGGGGACGGATTTGTATAAAATAAATCAAGGCTATAATTTTTCTGTGGTTGTGCTACAATAGAGTTATATTTTTAGGTAAGGAAGTGATTTTATGCAGGCAATTACAATGAAGGCGCGGTGGCGCCTGGAAGAGATTTTAAATGCCGTTACCCACGGTATCGGTACGGCACTGGCGGTAGCAGCTTTGACGGCTATGCTGCTACTGTATTATAACGATGGCGTCTATCATCTGACGAGCTGCCTGATTTACGGCGGGTCGCTGATACTTTTGTATCTGGCGTCAACGCTATATCATAGTTTTTCTAATGAACGAGTTAAGGCGGTTTTTAAATTCATTGATCATGCGGCAATTTACGTCGTGATTGCCGGCAGCTATACGCCGTTTACTTTACTGGCATTACCGGGGAGCTTCGGCTGGAAAATTTTTTGCTTTGTCTGGCTCCTCGCTTGTGCCGGCATTGTATTTCAGCTGTTTTGTGTCAAACGGTTTCGGATGCTGGGCACTTTCTGCTATTTGGCGATGGGATGGTTTGCGGTGGTTATGATTGGTCCGCTGCTGGAAACCTTGCCGCTTGAGGCAGTGTACTGGCTGGTGCTTGGCGGAGCCTTTTATACGGTGGGGGCTTTGTTCTATTTAATCCGCAAGATTCCCTACAATCATGCGATCTGGCATTTGTTTGTGCTGGCGGGAAGTGCAGCTCACTTTGTGGCGGTCTTTCGCTTTGTACTGCCGATGCCAGAACTGGTTCGTCAATTGGCTGGACTGGGGATGTTTTGATTGACAGTTGTAAAGTTGTTATGGTAGTATATGTGTACAAATTTAAAAAAGAATACGATAAGCTCTTATCAAGAGAGGTCGAGGGACTTGGCCCGATGACACCCGGCAACCTGTGCGCAGCATGAGGTGCTAAATCCAGCAGGAATTTTTCCTGAGAGATGAGAGGGAATATGAACGTCCCTTTCTGAGGGGCGTTCTTTTTTTGAGCTTGTCAGACATTGGAGGGTTGACGTATGCCAATTAAAATACCGAATAATTTGCCGGCAACGAGTGTGCTGGAGGG
>JBOFWE010000007.1:0-2706 GCA_051653465.1 Selenomonadaceae bacterium
GCATCGTCTGGTAATCCAGATCTTTGCGGTCAACGACAAAAAGAACCTTGTCGATATAGGGAAGCTTGGTTGCGAGCTGTGCCGTTTTGAATGACGTCAGCGTCTTGCCACTGCCCGTCGTATGCCAGATATAACCGCCGCCATCAATCGTACCGGCCTTCTTGTAATTCGTAGAAACTTCAATACGGGAGAGAATTTTCTCCGTAGCGGCAATCTGGTAGGGGCGCATGACCAACAGCAAATGCTCTGCTGTAAACACGCTGTATTTCGTCAAAACATTTAAGAGTGTATGCCTTGCCAGAAAAGTCTTCGTGAAATCAACTAAATCAGCAATTACCTTATTTTTTCCATCCGCCCAGTATGAAGTGAATTCAAAGCTGTGGCTGGTCTTTTTGCTCTTGCTTTTACTGCCCTTATCCATTTCCTTGATATGGCTCAGCCGGGTTGTATTCGAATAATATTTCGTATGCGTCCCGTTGGAAATGATAAAGATCTGGACATATTCATAAAGTCCGCTTGCCGCCCAGAAACTGTCGCGCTGGTAGCGCTTGATCTGATTAAATGCCTCACGAATCGCAACTCCGCGCCGTTTGAGTTCAACATGCACCAGCGGCAGGCCGTTGACAAGAATTGTCACATCATAGCGCGTATCGTGGCTGCCGCCCGTTTCCTGATACTGGTTCATCACCTGCAGACGGTTGTTATGTATATTCTTTTTATCAAGCAAAGTGATGTTCTTGCTCGTGCCGTCATCACGGTGCAGAATCTTTACATGATCTTCCTGAATCGTCCGTGTTTTGGTCTCAATACTCTCGTTCACATTGGCAATGGATTTTTTGAAGAATCCATCCCATTCCCGGTCAGAAAATGTATAGTCGTTCAGTAGTTCCAGCTGACGGCGAAGATTCGCAATCAAGGCAGCTTCATCGTGAATCGTCAGATATTCGTAGCCCTGCGATTCGAGCTGGCTGATAAACTCCTGCTCCAGCGCAGCCTCACTCTGATATTCATAGGCCGCGGCTGATTCGCGCACATACTCTGCCACGACTGTGCTTTCTGCCATGCTGGCAACCATATTATAGGTAGTAGTCATGCGCCCAGCTCCTTAAAGGCCAGAAGTTTGTCCCGGTAATATTCATACTGCTTGCGGCGGGCTTCGATTTCTGCCGGCAGACCAGTCGTGATGTCATTACACAAGGAATCGAAGCGATCAAGGATAGAAACAATTCGTTCCTGTTCGTCGAGAGATGGAACAGAAATATCTATATTCAATATTACATCCTTCCTTAAATTGGTTTGATCAACACCATTATCATATCTTAGAAGCTGTCTATTCCGATTTAAAACATAATACAAAAATTTTGTATTGATAGTCTCAGGTTTATTTACAGTTAACGCACCTATTCTTTGATTCAATGTATACAGATTATCTACATCCACTAAATGACACTTAGCCAATGCCTTTCCATTCGGTAAATCACTCATAACCATCAAAATATCACCTATAAAGATCGGGGATATTTGCTTGTCAGCGTATTTTTTTACTTGAGCATTTGTTGATATAAATTTCGAATTAACAACAATATACTTTCCATCTGAAACAATTGCCTGTTCGTGACCTTTTCCATTTTTAAAATCAACAAGACTTCCCAATTTATAACATTTAACAGTATCTTTTTTTATATCATCCTCAACAAACGTCAGCAGCTGATCCCGGTAATATTCATACTGCTTTTTCCTGGCTGTAAGCTCTGCGGTAAGCTCTGCTGTAAGCTCTGCTGTAAGCTCTGTGAAATTGTCCAGGATGCGGACAATTTCATTTTGGATGGGCAGGGGGGGAAATGGAACTTTATACCCTTTTACTATTTTTAGATTTAACCCTCCTCGACTACCATCACCTGATGATACTGCCCTTAATTGCTCGTATTGCGTCGTTAAAAAATAGTATAAAAATCGACTAGACAATACTTCTCTCGGAATAATTGAACATAATGATTGGTTTGTGCATAAAGGTATCTGAGTCAATGCAACTGTTCCCCTAGTTTTCCCTTGACCTGCAAGTGCCATTACAACTGTGTTCATCGGAACCATTTTAGTGCTGCAACTATCATATCCCAATTGCGTAATATTCTGTGTTGTTTTATATATTATTCTATTATTTACTTCGCCAGAACTCATCCAAGGTATTGTTCCTTTTTCCCAATAAGTAGCAATACTTGTTTTCGGTGTAGCTCCAGCATAACATTCAGCAATTTCGCCGATTTCTTTATACTCCACCCCATCCGGACAAAGCTGCTGAATCAATTCATCGAGCTTACTCATGCTGCGAGCCCCCTTTATTTTCCTTTAGCTGCCGGACAGCGCGGTCAAAGTCACTTTCCAGCTGCTTCATTTCCTGTTCCCGGTAGAGATTGAACTCGCTGGCCGCTTTTTCCATGGCCTGTTTGTGTGACACACTACCCTTGCCCTGGAGAAGTTCCCGCCTATTGGCAGACAGCTGGCGGTCGAGCTCGCCGATCCATTCCTGCATCGTCATCGCATGTTCTTCCATCGCCTGCAATTCCGCGAAATCAAGGAACTGCGACACAAGCAGGTTCAATACCTGAAGCTCTTTTTCCGTCAAATAATTCTTGGCAACCTTTACATCGCTGGCAGTTACATAATCACCCTGAAAATTTGTCATGCCGACAAACGGCTTGTTCCTGT
>JBOFWE010000008.1:0-10228 GCA_051653465.1 Selenomonadaceae bacterium
GGGCTGGCAATGATCGTCGGTGCTTACTGCGGGGCAAAAGTAGCTCTGAAGAAGGGGGCTTCCTATGTTCGCCCACTGTTTATTCTGATGACTACCATTCTGATTGGCAAGCAGCTTTGGACTCTATGGCAATAAAAAACAGAAGGCTATGGCCTTCTGTTTTTTTATTATAGCGGGAAAATAATGACTATAGGGTCGTGCTGTATTTTTATTTTATTCGCGGGTAAATTCATTGAACAAAAGTTTTTTTTCCATTAGAATAAAGAAAAGATCAATTTTAGGAGGCGGCGTTTTGATTCAGGCAATTATTGATATAGGGTCTAATACCATCAGGTTGGCAATTTATCAAATTGAATATGGGAAAATTGAACTGCTGATGAAAAAGAAACATGCGGTCGGGCTTGCAGCCTATATAAAAAACGGAATCATGCAGCCGAAGGGAATTGATAAGACCTGTAGTATTCTTGAGGAATATAAAGATTTTTTATCCAGTCTTAAAATTGAGAATATAACAGCTTTCACGACGGCAGCCTTGCGCAATGCAGCCAATAGTGAGGCAGCTGTCGGTGAAATTAGGCAGCGCACGGGAATTGATATCCGGGTGATTTCCGGTGATGAGGAGGCTACCTTTGATTTTATCGGAGCGACCCATGATTTAAAAGATCCGGATGGACTTTTGATCGATATTGGCGGTGCCAGTACGGAAATTGTTCTCTATAAGAACCATCAGATTTGTCAAAAGATCAGTCTTCCCGTTGGATCTCTGGCTTTGCATACAAAGTATGTAGAAGATCTGTTGCCAAGTCACGAAGAGATCCAGGATATGGAGAAAGAAATCAGTCGGTTGCTTGACCAGGCTGAGGAATTTAAAGACGTAAAATTTCTCGATATTTGCGGTATAGGTGGAACTTTTAAGGGAGCGGTTGCCTTGTATAATGAAATTTTTCAAGTTGATAAAAATAACCATTCCTTTCCGGCAGAAAAACTTGAGATGATGATTCATCGGTTTACAAGGGATGAATCGATGTGCTCGGAGGATGCGGTAATTCTCTTAAAGGCAGTTCCTGAACGCCTTCAGACAATCGTTCCAGGACTCGTCATTGCGTGCCTACTGGCAAAACATTTTGCCAGTAAGCGGATCAATTATTCTGATTCCGGAGTGCGGGAGGGGTATTTGTATGATCAGATTATTGGAGATTCGCTTCGGTGATCGTCCCTGCCGCATGTTTTTTATTAAAAATAGCTGCTGGAAATTTAAAAAAATCAAGTACCAGGACATTAGCTGAAGCCTTATAAAACGCCGATTTATGGACAGTTTTAGTAAAAAATGATATAATGAAATGCTAGTGTGAAATAGATATATGTTTTTAATATATGTAAAATGATTTTGAGGTGAGAATGTGGATTTTGGTATAGGAAAGGTTTTGCCGGTCAATATCGAAGATGAGATGAAAAATTCTTATATCGATTATGCAATGAGCGTTATCGTAATGCGCGCGCTGCCGGATGTCCGCGATGGTATGAAGCCGGTACATAGGCGTATTTTATATGCAATGCACGAAGCGGGGATGGCATCCAATAAGCCATATAAGAAATCAGCCCGTATCGTCGGGGAAGTACTCGGTAAGTACCATCCGCATGGGGACACTTCAGTTTATGATGCAATTGTGCGTTTGGCGCAGGATTTCTCTTCTCGCTATATGCTCGCTGATGGACATGGTAACTTTGGCTCCGTCGATGGTGATTCAGCGGCAGCTATGCGTTATACAGAAGTCAGAATGTCAAAAATTGCTGAGACGATGTTGCAGGATATTGAAAAAGAAACTGTAGATTTTGTGCCGAACTACGATGAATCGATGAAAGAACCATCGGTTTTGCCGGCGAAACTGCCTAACCTGTTGGTCAATGGTTCTTCGGGAATTGCGGTAGGTATGGCTACCAATATTCCGCCGCATAACTTATGTGAAGTCATTGACGGTGTATTGATGATGATCGACAATCCGGAAGTGACAGTACCAGAACTGATGATGGCCATCAAGGGTCCTGATTTTCCGACCGGTGGTTTGATTTTAGGTGAAGAAGGTATTTATTCAGCCTATACAACGGGGCGCGGCATTGTAAAAATGCGGGCTCAGACGCGTACGGAAACAATGTCAAACGGCAAGCCGCGTATTATTGTCACGGAACTGCCATATCAGGTCAATAAGGCCCGTCTGGTGGAAAAAATTGCTGAACTTGTTCGCGATAAATCGATTGAGGGGATTACGGATCTACGCGATGAGTCTGACCGCAACGGTATGCGGGTTGTCATTGAACTGCGCCGTGATGCCAATGCCGATGTCATATTAAATCAGCTCTACAAGCATACGCAGCTTCAGGAGAGCTTTGGTATTATCATGCTGGCATTGGTGGATGGAAAACCGCAGGTATTGAACCTGCGTGAAGTATTGCATTATTATATAAAGCATCAGCAGGACGTCATGACTCGTCGCACGCAGTATGAACTGAGAAAGGCAAAGGATAGAGCCCATATTTTAGAAGGCTTGACAATTGCCCTCGATCATCTTGACGCTGTAATTAAGATGATTCGTGAATCCCGCACGGCAGATATTGCCCGGGCGGCATTGATGACGACGCTGGATCTTTCGGAAAAACAGGCACAGGCAATTCTCGATCTTCGTTTGCAGCGCTTGACCGGTCTGGAACGAGAAAAGATTGAAGAAGAGTATCAGGAGATCTTAAAGACGATCGAATGGCTCGAATCTGTACTGGCTGATGAGGTAAAATTGTTTAATATCATCAAGGAAGAATTGCTTGAAATTAAGCGTAAATTCGGCGATGGTCGTCGCACACGCATTACGGAGGATATATCAAAGCTCAATATGGAAGATTTGATTGCTGAGGAAGATGTTGTGATTACGCTTACGCACAATAATTATATTAAGCGGATGCCGCTTGATACATACCGCAATCAAAAACGTGGTGGCCGGGGAGTTACCGGTATGGGAACCAAGGAAGAAGATTTTGTCGAAAACATGCTGATTACGACAACGCATCACACGATTCTCTTCTTTACCAACCGGGGACGGGTATATCACCTGAAGGGCTATGATATTGCAGAGTCAAGCCGTATTGCTAAAGGAACGGCAATCATCAATCTGTTGACCCTTGAAGTGAATGAAAAGATCACCGCGGTTATTCCGATCAACAAATTCGCGGAAGGTAAATTCCTCTTTATGGCTACCCGTAAAGGGATTGTGAAAAAGACGGATCTGTTGGAATTTGATACGGCCCGCAAAGGCGGACTGATAGCGCTTACACTCGATGATGATGATGAATTGATCGGGGTTAAGCTCACAGACGGCAACCGGCATGTGATTCTTGGAACGCGTGACGGCATGGCAATTGCTTTTGCTGAAGAAGATGTCCGGGCAATGGGGCGTAATGCACATGGTGTTCGAGGCATTCGTTTGCGCGAAGAAGATGAAGTTGTCGGTATGGATAATCTGAAAAAGAACGGGGAAGTTTTGTCAGTGACAGAGGCTGGCTATGGCAAACGCACGCCGACCTCGGAATATCGCCTGCAGGCTCGCGGTGGTAAAGGCCTGATCAATTTCAAGGTAACGGATAAAACGGGTGTTGTTGTTGGTCTTAAGGTGGTGCGTCCGGAACAGGAATTAATGTTGATTACAACAGAAGGTATTGTGATTCGTACCAATGTTGATGAGATATCCGTGATCAGCCGCAATACGCAGGGTGTGATGCTGATGCGGACGGATTCGCATGATCGTGTGGCTTCCATGGCGACAATGGATCAAAAATCAGAAAGTTAATGAGAAGGAAAGGCCGGATGCAAATGCATCCGGCCTTTTTGTGAGGTGACAGCGTTGTTTTTTAACGGATTGGGAAAAAATTTAATCTATCTGGGATTTATAATACTGGTGATAGGCTTGATTCTTCATTTTGGCAGCAAATTTCTTCCTCTGGGCCGTTTGCCGGGAGATTTTTCCTGGGGAAATGACAGGTTCTCTGTTCATTTTCCGCTAATGACCAGTATTCTTGTGAGCATCGTTTTGACCTTACTGTTAAATATATTTTTTCGTTAAGGGTAAAAGATGGCGAAAAATAGCAGGAGCAGCCCGCTTACGGGCTGCTCCTGCTGTTTTATAGAACTTATTGAGTCTTACCGGTATTATCGCCGATGCGCGGCGGTGATGGACTGGTCGAAGGTCGCGGTGGAACGGATGCTGCTGTGCCTGCCGGTGTGGAATCGGTTGTGTCTGCCGGCTGGGATTTGCGATCGCCACTGTCGCTGTCCGGCAATTTTTTCGTATCGCCGCTTTTCTTTGTATCACTTGTCTTGTTGTTTTTTGTGGAAGTATCTTCTTTAAGTGATGATCTCAGTTTTCCAACGGAAGTATCGGTAGCCGGAACTTCTGTGGCCCCTGATGGAATGGAATTTTCGTATTCGCTTTGTTCTCGTTCCATCGCTGAGCGCATCGATGAATTCATGCTGATGCCGAGTGTATTGGCAATCGTGCTGCGCAGCTTTGTAATATCAGGAATCCAGTAGCTGATTTCATCAATATAGAGTGGACGCCCTGGCACCATATCGGTTTTTAAACCATTTTTTTGTGCTTCTTTGAGGGTTCCGGCAAATTCTAGCATTTCCCGCACGGACATATCTGTCTTTATGGAACTGCTGATTTCCTTAATGATAGCAGGAATTTGTGGAATAATGGAAGGTGAAGCCATTTTGTCCATCAGCGCTTTCATGAACTTCTGTTGACGGCTGATGCGTCCAATATCGCCTTCTTCATCGCGATAGCGGACATAGGTTACGGCGGTTTTGCCATCCATGTGCTGCATGCCTGGGCGCAGGTCAATCAGCAGGCCGCCGTCATCATCCCAGGGATCTTCATAATACATGCGCTTTTCAACATCGATATCAATGCCGCCAATGGCATCAATAATCCGCTGAAAAGCACGAATGTTAATGATTACATAATGATCCATTGGGGTGCCGAGAAAATTTTCAACCGTTTCCCGGGCGAGTTTATGTCCGCCATAGGCATAGGCGGCATTGATCTTGTCAAAGCCGTGTCCCTTGATTTTTACCCGGGTATCACGCGGGATTGACAACAGCGCTGCCTGATCCTTTTTTGGATCAATCGTTGCAATCATCAAGGTATCGCTGCGGCCGACATCATCGTCGCGTTCATCGACGCCCATGATCATGATTGTAGCCTTATCCTTGGCGACAAGCATGCCGTCAGTGGCGGCTGATTTAGGCTTGTCAAAAAAACCGGAGGATGCGAATACTGCTCCGGCAACAGCGGCCAGAACAAAAAGCAGGCTGATTATTTTCAGCCAGGATCTTTTTTTCTTTCTATTTTGTCGGACAGATCTGGTTGTATTAGCATGAGCCATAAAAAAACATACCCTCTTTTACACAATTTATCGGATACAATACATCTTTCTATTATAAATTTTTATCTTTTTCAGTGCAAACATTATTTTTTATCAAGGGGAATATATTGCAATATTTATAGGATAGCAGAGAAAAATGAAAGTTAGCAGAAGTCTTAGTAAAATATAAGAAAAATTCCTGCTGAAAGCATAAGAATTGTTATCAATAAATAAATGATATATAATATTAAGATAATAAGACACTTAGGGGTGGTGAATAAATGCTTCATATGCTTAAAAAATATTTTAAGGAAACGCATGGGACAAGCCAGCGTGCGCGTGATTTTTTGCGTTATATCGGCCCGGGAATTTTAATTACCGTGGGGTTTATTGATCCGGGAAACTGGGCGTCCAATATGGCGGCCGGAGCGCAGTATGGTTACAGCCTGCTTTGGATGGTAACACTGTCGACGCTGATGTTGATTGTTTTGCAGCATAATGCCGCGCATCTGGGAATTGTCAGTGGGCTGTGCCTGTCAGAGGCCGCATCTATCCATTTGCGACCATGGATTGCAAAGTCCTTGCTTTTGTCAGCCGTCGCTGCTGCTGTGGCTACAGCATTGGCAGAAATTCTCGGTGGCGCGATAGCTTTGTCCATTCTTTTTGGTCTCCCCCTTCAAATGGGAACGGTGTTGACTACAATTCTTTGTGCCTGGCTGCTGTGGTCGAATTCTTATAAAAAACTGGAAAAAATTATTATAGGGTTTGTCTCGATTATCGGGATATCTTTTTTGATTGAATTGAATTTTGTTTCGATTGACTGGTCGGCAGCAGCTTATGGCTGGGTTGTGCCTGCGATCCCCCCTGGTTCACTGCCCATTGTCATGAGTGTACTAGGGGCTGTCGTAATGCCGCATAATCTGTTTTTACACTCAGAGGTCATCCAAAGTCGGCAGTGGAATCTGGCGGATGAGACGGTAATCCGCCGGCAGCTGAAATATGAATTTATGGATACGTTATTTTCGATGGGACTTGGCTGGGCGATTAACAGCGCTATGATTCTGGTCGCGGTGGCAGTTTTTTTCACCCAGTCTGTGATGGTGGATGATCTGCAGCAGGCTTCGGTTATGCTGCGACCGCTATTAGGCGACAGTGCAGCGGTAATCTTTGCGGTAGCATTGCTGTTTTCGGGAATTGCTTCCACGACAACGGCCGGGATGGCTGGCGGCAGTATTTTTGCCGGAATTTTTAAGGAAGCATATGATATAAAGGATCCTCATTCCTGCAATGGCGTCGCCATTACGTATGGGGCGGCATTATTGATTTTGTTTTTTATTCAGGATCCGTTTTCCGGCTTAATCTATTCGCAGATGGCTTTGAGTATACAGCTTCCATGGACGATCGGTCTGCAGATCTATCTGACGTCATCGAAGAAAATTATGGGAAAATATGCGAATAATTGGCGTCAGAAACTGACGCTGGGGGGAATCGGCTTAATCGTAGCGGTGCTCAATATTATGTTATTAATGGAAATGATTTGCGGAGACTAGTGAAAAGGGCAGTAGACATAAAAATTCTCTCCAGTGGTTATTAACATAGTTATCCCCAAAAGTGTAAAAAAATAGGTGAAAAAGGCACTAAATATGGATTTTTTTGTGGATAAAACAGAATATCTTGAGTTATGCACTATTTTATCCACATTATCCACAGGCTGTTTATTGTTTTTTATCAACAAAACTGTTTTATCAACGGACGTGGTTATCTTGCTTTTTCGCTAATGGCAGGCTACAATAAGGATAACTTTGTCAGGAGGATGAGTAGGCATGATAGTTTCTGAATGGGAATTGCTGCTGCGCTTGGTTTTATCGTGTATTTTGGGCGGAATGATCGGTTATGAGCGTCAGTCACGAAATAAGTCGGCTGGACTGCGGACCAATGTACTTGTCTGTCTTGGATCGTGTCTGATTATGGTGCTGTCACAGGCGATATACCAGAATGTAGAAGGAAAGACAAATGCAGATCCGGCGCGCTTGGCCGCGCAGGTTGTCAGTGGTATCGGTTTTCTTGGTGCTGGTGCTATTATGAAGGAAGGTCTTACGGTTACCGGCCTTACGACAGCAGCCTGTCTCTGGGTGGTCGCCGGCGTTGGCTTGGCTGTCGGAGCCGGGTTTTATTCCGGGGCATTGTTTACAGCGGCGCTGGTATTTATTACGCTCGGAACATTATCACGGCTTGATGACTGGGTCAAGCATGATAAAAATTTGGCAATTTTGATTCAGACGGTAGATGAGCCAGGGCAGCTGATGCACATCAATCAGTGCCTGGAGGATTTACAGCTTAAAATTAAAGGTGTCAAAATCAAAGCGGATGAGGCTGAAGATGAGGGAATTTATCTGGAATTGTTTGTATTCAACAAGCGAGGGTTAAAGAGTATTTTCATTATCGACGCCTTGAAGCAAATTGAGGGTGTCGTCAGTGTTACGATTGAATGATTTTTAATTAAAAACAAGCGCCGCAGACTCTGGAGCAGAGTTTGCGGCGCTTGTTTTACTTTATGCAATTTATTTTGTAACGGGTTTTTTCAGCAGGGCCAGCAGAATCATGCCGACCGCGGCACCAATCAAAATGGCTACCAGATACATCATTGGATTGCCGATGGTTGGTACGACGAAAATGCCGCCATGCGGGGCTCTGAGAGTGCAGCCAAAGGCCATCGAAAGGGCACCGGCTGTAGCCGAACCGACAATACAGGAAGGAATTACGCGCAGCGGATCGGCGGCGGCAAACGGAATGGCACCTTCGGTGATGAAGGAAAGTCCCATGATATAGTTGGTGATGCCGGATTTTCGTTCACTTTCCGAAAAACGGTTGCCGAAGAAGGTCGTGCAGAGGGCGATGGCAATCGGCGGAACCATACCGCCAGCCATAACAGAGGCCATAATGCCAAATTCACCCTGGGCAAGCGCACCAGTACCGATAACATAGGCAGCTTTGTTGATCGGGCCCCCCATGTCGACAGCCATCATGCCGCCAAAGAGAATGCCGAGCATGATGCGGCTGCTCTGATCCATGCCTTTCAGCGTATCCATCATCCAGTTGTTGATGCCGGTAACCGGTGGATTGATGACAAAGGTAATCAAAATCCCCATCAGGAGAACGCCAAGCAACGGATAAAGAAGAACTGGTTTGATGCCTTCAAGCGACTGTGGCAGGCAGGCAAAGATTTTTTTCAGTCCGATGATGATGTAGCCGGCAGCAAAACCAGCCAGCAGTGCACCGAGGAAGCCGGATCCGCCAGAGCTGGCAAGGGCGCCGCCGACAAAACCGACCGCCAGACCAGGACGGTCGGCGATGCTCATGGCAATAAAACCGGAAAGAACCGGCAGCATAAAGCCAAAGGACTTTCCTCCGACTCCCATTAAGAAGGATGCCAAGGGGGTATTGGAACCAAATTTTCCCGGGGCGGCCGGGTCGTAAACATCGAACAGAAAGGCAAGGGCAATCAGAATACCACCACCGATAACAAAGGGCAGCATATGGGAGACACCATTCATCAGATGCTTATAAATCTGGCGCCCAATGCTCTCGCCCTCGCCGGTAGCCGCTGTATCATCATTTTCAGCCGTATGGCGATAGATGCCGATATTACCGCTAAGCGCTTTTTCAATCAGTTCATCAGCCTTGTTTATTCCATTGGCCACTTTTGTCTGGATGACTTTTTTGCCGTTAAAACGTGCCATCGGAACATTTTTATCCGCGGCGACGATGATGCATTCGGCGTCAGCGATTTCAGCAGCTGTCAGGGCATTTTTTACGCCGCCGGAACCATTGGTTTCTACCTTGATCGAAATGCCTCTGGCACTGGCCTGACGCTCGAGACTTTCGGCTGCCATAAATGTATGGGCAATACCGGTCGGGCAGGCCGTTACGGCGAGCAGGCGGTATCCATTGGTGCTGTTGGTCGTGGTCTTTGTTTCCGTTGAGCCAGATTCCTTTTCATCGATCAGCTTTAAAAATTCTTCGGTTGAAGTTGCCTGAATTAATTTTTCTTTGAAATCGCTGTCCATGATCATGGTTGCGAGGCGGCTCAGCACTTGGATATGAAGGTCATCCGCTGCATCTGGGGCGGCGATCATGAAGAACAGTCTTGTCGGTTGACCGTCAAGTGCTTCAAAATCAAGGCCGTCTTTGACAACCATTGCCGCCAGTCCGGCCTTGCGGACGGCGGGGCTTTTTGCGTGCGGCGTGGCAATGCCGTCGCCAAGTCCGGTTGTGCCGGAAGCTTCGCGTTCAAGAACAGCTTTGAGATAGGCCTGCTTGTCAGACAGGCAGCCAGTCTGGTCCATGAGGTCGGCCAGATGTTCAATGGCTGTTTGTTTGTTTGTGGGAGTCGCAGTCAGATCAATACCGGAGGATTTTAATAATTCCGTGATGCGCATAGTTGATCGCTCCTTTTATTAAATAAATATATATATATGAGATAACAGAGGAATTAAGAAATGGTTTTGAGCAGGGTTTCAACTTCTGCCCGGGTTGCCAGGTTTTCTGAAAAGGCGGAGGCTGAACCGGTGGCAACGCCCATGTGGAAAGCCTTGCGGAAGTTGTGACTTTCTATATAGCCAGTGAGAAACCCAGCAACCATAGAGTCGCCAGCGCCAACGGAGTTTACCAGCTGCCCCTTAGGGGCGGCACATCTGAAAACGCTGCCATCGGCAGTGAGTAAAATTGCCCCGTCACCGGCCATCGAAATCAGTACATTTTGCGCGCCGCGTTCCTGAAGTTTTTTGGCATGAAGAATAATTTCTTCATCAGATTTGAG
>JBOFWE010000009.1:0-1998 GCA_051653465.1 Selenomonadaceae bacterium
GTTCGTATGGGAATCCCGTCCTCAATCAGCTACATGACGGCGCGGCACTTGCCATGCAAAGTGAACGGATTGCCTTTACGACCGATTCCTATGTTGTAAAGCCGTTGTTTTTTGCCGGTGGTGATATTGGCCGCCTGGCCGTCTGTGGTACGGTGAATGATCTGGCCATGACCGGCGCTGTGCCGCGTTATTTGTCGGTGGGCATGATCCTTGAGGAAGGTTTTTTGCTGAAGGACTTGCAGCGGATTGCTGCCAGCATGCAGGCAGCGGCAGCCGAGGCCGGGGTGAGAATTGTCACCGGCGACACGAAGGTGGTCAACCGTGGAGCCGGTGACGGCATCTACATAAATACAGCCGGAGTGGGGGATCTCATTGCCGGGACGTCGATTTCTCCTAGCAATGTGAAGCCGGGGCAGGATATCATCCTCAGTGGGTATATCGGCGATCATGCCACGGCGATTATGGCCGGGCGTCATCAGCTGGTGCTGCCGGAGTCCATAAAAAGCGACTGTGCGCCGCTCGGCAAGCTGGTGCAGGACATGCTCGCCGCTGTGCCTGAGGTGGCGTTGCTGCGCGATCCAACGCGCGGCGGGGTGGCCGCGGCGCTCAATGAAATTGCCGGACAGGCAAGTGCGGGAATCCTGCTCGAGGAAAAGGCCCTGCCGGTGCGCCCGGAAGTTGCCGCGGTCTGCGATCTTTTGGGATTTGATCCGCTGTATCTGGCAAATGAAGGAAAGCTGCTGGCCTTTGTCGATGCCGCTTATACAGAAAAACTGCTCGCGGTCATGCAGAAAAACCCGCTGGCCCGGGAGGCACGGGTTATCGGCCGGGTGACCGCGGAGGCAGCCGGGCAGGTGGGATTGCAGACGACGATCGGCGGGACCCGTATGGTCGATATGCCGCTGGGCGTTCAGATTCCGCGCATCTGCTAAAAAGAGAGGGAGCGTTAAGGAAAATTCCTTAAGCGCTCCCTCTCTTTGGGGGGTCAGGAAATCAGTTTTGAATGCGTGGAAACCGGGTTTGAAATTACCGATTCCGGCTGCTGAACAAAGCTCATGCCGCCATTGATTGTAATATCACCGTTGGCAACCAGCCCCCCGATCACCGTCGAACCGGTGCCGTTAAAGGTGATGTTGCCGCTGTTTACATACAGCAGGCCGGTCAAAGTCGCTTTTTTGAGGGTGACACTGCCGCTGGGCGAATAAAAGGTGCCGGTGATATTGCCCTCCATCGTGATATCAGGTTTATCGAGGATGACGATGCCGTATTTTGTATAGTCTCCAGCCGTCACGGTGGTGCCGCTTTTGAAGATTGTTGAAAACAGCGTTGTCTTGCCAGTGAGATGGATTTCCGGCAGGGGCAGCGGGCTGCTGAGCGTGCTTTGGCTGGTGGCGTTAAAGATGTTTTTGAAGGTGCCGGCAGTTTCGGCCGTTCCCTTGATTGGAATGCCGCCGTTTACCGCAACGCTGATGCCGCCGTAGATGTCGCCGACAATGGATTCCGTGGTGCCGCCGTTGATGGTCAGGTTATGGGTGGAGAAGATGCCGTAGGAAAACGGCCCGCCGCTCTGAAAGGCCTGGGCGGTAGCTGCCGCGGTTACGGAATAGTTTTCCATAAGGCCAAAGACCCGGATGAAATATGACGGTACGGTTTCGGTGACACTGACGCGGATCAGCATCGCGGCCGGGTCGCCGGGAAGTGACGGATAGGTGACAGTGGCTGCCGTGACAGCCGCTGCCCCGACGGCGTTTTTGCTGAGACAGTCCCGGGCGGTGGCTTCACTGGTGCCGTGATTCGATATAGTCTTCAGATCTAGGGCTCCGGCGGCGGCCGCCGCGTCGACGGCGTTTTGCAGCCGTGATTTATGGACATAGGCTACGCCGGCATCGACCACAAGACCGGTCATGCCGACCAGTATCGGCAGCAGCACCGCAAATAATACGATTGTCTGGCCGCGCTTATTGCGCAAACGATCGAGCAGGGACATGATAATTGCCT
>JBOFWE010000010.1:0-4263 GCA_051653465.1 Selenomonadaceae bacterium
TGATACGTCAGATGTTGGTGGCGCTGAATTTATTGTGAGTTTGCTGGGCTTTATCGTTGGAATCGGGATTTTGGTGATCGCGGCAATATTGTATTACGGCTTGCCGGTTTACTGCATATGGCTGATATGCTTACTACTGGCGATTATCTGGCATGGGTTTACACACGGCTGGCTATTGAATCTGATCGGCAGAATCTGCCGGCTGTTTAGCTGAGGGGTGTGATGGCAGATGAAAGATTATATCGTAGGGCTTTGGAAGAATCACTGGCTTGCGGTTGTTTTGGTGATTGTAGCCTTCCTGCTTGGATTCTTCGCAGCCTATCATTTTTGGGTGAAGCCTCTGCAGACAGAATTGGCAGATGCCAAGGCGGAAATAGCCTGGTATAAGGATGCGCTGTCAGAGCCAGCCGGAGAGGTCGGGAAAGTTGAAGCCAAGACGCAGGTACAGACGGAAATCCAGTATGTTCCGAAAGAGGTCGTTCGTTACGTTGACAGCTCAGGAAATACCGTTGAAGCACTGGAAAAGACGGATGTGCAGATGGATGTTGGCGCGCCGACCGTTACCATGAAGTACAACGGCAAGGAATATGAAATGCCTGGGATATCGGGCGAGACTAGCAAGTTTGAAAAAGGCAAGCTGGTTGGTAATGTCTCAACCCAGACCACGCTGGATGTCACAGATCTTGTGAACAAACAGGCAGCAGAGAAAGCGGCTGCGGAGGCTAAACATTTTGCGGCCGGAGCTTATGCCACGAATCAGGGCGTGGTTGGCAGCATTGGCTATATCAATAAGAACACAGAAATCGGCGTTATAACGAAGGTTACGGATCCAGCTGGATTCTGGGGTGTTGGCTGGCGGAGGTATTTTTAATGATGGATACCTGGTCTATCTTCACCTCGGTTGTTTCGATGGTCTCGACGGTACTCGTCGGGATCATCCTCAACCTGCTGTATGAAATGCGGCGCAGTAATAATGAGCATTTGAAACAGCAGGCAGAGAAAATTGAGAAAGTCCAGCAGGACGTTGAAAATCTGCGGGCGAACTTGCCGATCCAGTATGTGCTTAGAGACGATTTCCTGCGGAGTGTGTCCAATCTTGACACCAAGGTTGATCGCGTTGCCTCGGATATCTCTGAAATGAACAAAAATATAGGAAAAATCGTTGGTGGTGAACTGAAAACATGACAACAATCGAAGGGCATACGTCCCGAGAAATTCGCGGACGGATTATGAAAATATTGAAACTGAATTATCCGCACCAGACTGGCGACCATCTCATTGCTGAGATCCTTGTCGATGCCCAGTATGCGTGCACGCCGCCGGAAGTCCAGACACACCTGTCATATCTGGCCGAGAAGGAATATATCCGGACAGAAAAAGCAAGTTGCCTGGGTGTCACACGGGTTCTGGCGAAATTGATGCCGAAAGGGATTGATTTGATTGAAGGGAATATCCCTCCGGATGTAGGGGTTGACCTCAATGGGTGATAGAAGGAAACATTCAAAGATAACCTCCATCCTGCCGGATGGGTTGGTTAAAGCAATCAATGAGCGGCTGGTTGCCGGGGAGACCTATGAAAGTATTGCCGAATACATTCGTGCGCAAGGGCATGAAATCTCAAAAAGTTCAATTGGTCGGTACGGTAAGGATTTCCTGTCAAAGCTTGAGCGGTTGCGCGTCGTAAAAGAACAGGCCAGAACGATTGTGAGTGAAAACAAAGACGGCCCAGCGCTTGAAATGACAGAAGCTGCAACACAGCTCGCGCTGCAGCTGATCATGGAGCGCCTGGTGGCCGTGGATAATCTAAACAGTGCTAAAGATGGGGAGATTTTAAAGGCTCTGGCACTTTTGGAACGGTCGGCAGTGCAACGGGAAAAGCTGAAAATGGATGCCGGCAAGCTCTTGGACGTGGCAGTTGAGCGTATCAAGAGCAGCCTTAAGGATGAACTTGAAAAGAACCCGGATGTCTTAGATAAATTGGTCAGAATGGTGGATGATATTGCTACCGATACGAAGGATAAAAAGTGAAGGTGATTGGAAATGTCCGTGCTCAAGGAACTTATTGGGAGAAAAACACATAAACCAGAGCTGGATCCAATCCGAAACGACTATGTAAAGTATTGTGAGCATGTACATCGTGGTAAATGGCAGCCAGCGCGGCACCTCATGCCGGTATGCGATGCGCTGCAGCGGGTGGAAGCCGGAACACTTAAGCGTTTAGCGATATTTATGCCGCCACGGCATGGGAAATCACAGAGCGCGACAGAAACCTTTCCGTCGTATTTTATCGGCCGCCAGCCGGACAGGCGCGTGATTGAGGTCAGCTATGGAAAGAGTTTTGCCCAGAAGTTTGGTAACTCGAACCGAAGAAAGCTGACGGATTTTGGCGAAGAACTTTTCGGCGTTACGCTGGATCGCACGAACAACAGCAAGACCAACTGGCAAATTGCCGGTGATACAGGCGGGATGATATCGGTTGGCCTCGGCGGTGCGATCACCGGTGAAGGTGCCGATCTGCTGCTAGTCGATGATGTTGTAAAAAACCGTAAAGAGGCAGACAGCGAGACAGTCCGGAATGCCGTCTGGGATGAATGGACAGCGACGCTGCTCACTCGTCTTTCGCCGAATGGTGCCATTGTCCTTATTATGACACGCTGGCATGAGGATGATCTTGCCGGTCGTGTGTTAAACGATGCAAAAGAAAATGGCGAGGAATGGGAAATCATCAACTTACCGGCTATCGCCGAAGAGGATGACATGCTTGGGCGTGCGCCTGGCGAAGCCCTTTGGCCGGAACGGTTTGGCATTGACTGGCTGGAAAAGAAAAAGAAGGCAGTCGGCACAAGAGACTGGGAAGCATTGTACCAGCAGCATCCGCGTCCGATGAATGCAATTTCCATGTTCAAGCGCGAATGGTTCCAGATTGTCCAGGACTATCCACGAAAGGCAAGAGCCGTGCGCTATTGGGATCTTGCTGCAACCGAAGCAAAGCCCGGAAAGGATCCGGACTGGACAGCTGGCGGCGGTGTGGCTGAACTCAATGGGATTTATTACATTTTCGACATTCGTCGCACCAGAAGCTCACCGCTTGGCGTTGAGCAGCTTGTCAAACAAACTGCGGAGACGGATGGGCACCGGATTCGGATTCACATGGAACAGGAGCCGGGATCCTCCGGCGTCAATACGATTGACCATTATCGGCGAGAAGTCCTGAAAGGCTATAGCTTTTACAGGGACAAAAAAACATCGAACAAAGTGGAGCGTGCGCAGCCACTTTCGGCGGCCGCTGAGGCAGGAAACGTCAAAATTGTTGCCGGGCATTGGAATAAGGAATTTCTTGATGAAATCGAAGTTTTCCCGAATGGGAGGCCTGATGATATGGTCGATGTTGTATCCGGCGGCTATACGATGCTCAGCAGTGCGAAGTTCGGTATCCTGGACTTCTACCGGGCACAGGCCGAAAAGGCCAACAAAGAGGATGAACACAATAATATTCTCAGTAAAATCAAGGATAAGTTATTTTCGAAAGGAGGCGGCTAAGTGGGGTTTGCTAATAAATTCATCACGGGTTTGCAAGGCTTTTTAGCAGCCTTTCAGTCACCAGGACAACCACAGCAGCCGGCCATGCCAAAAGGTACGCCGCCGGCACGTATGGATTATGCCAGCGGCATAAATCTGAATACACATCCGAAAGCAGATTCTGAAATTACCTTCGAAGATCTTCGGAGCCTTGCTGACAATTACGACCTTTTGCGGCTCGCGATTGAAAAACGCAAGGATCAGATTGAGGCGGTTGAGTGGAATGTCGCGGCAATCGACAAGAGCGATCCGGTTATGCGGGAAAAAGCTGCAGAGCTGTACCGCAGGTTTCGCCGGCCGGATGGAGTGATTACCTTTAGTCGCTGGCTGCGGGCGCTGGTAGAGGAATCTCTTGTCATTGATGCACCGTCTGTCTATATGCGGCGTAATCTCCTGGGGGATATCATTGCGTTTGAACTCGTTGATGGTGCAACAATCAAAGTCAACATTGATGCTGAGGGAAGAACGCCAAAACCGCCGGAAGCTGCTTATCAGCAGATCATTGAAGGAATGCCGGCGGTGGATCTTACCACAGAAGACATTTTATATTGTCCGCGAAATGTCCGTACGAATAAGCTGTACGGCTACAGCAAGGTTGAGCAGATCATAATGACAGTCAACCTGGCAATTCGCCGGCAGCTCTACCAGCTGGACTATTACACGGAGGGAAATATCCCGGAAGCT
>JBOFWE010000011.1:0-1101 GCA_051653465.1 Selenomonadaceae bacterium
GTATGGGGCAGCCTTGGCCTTGCCGCAACCGTTGCTATCTATTTTCTGGCCAGTAAAGCAAAATAAAAAAGCACGCATGCTATTAGGAAGTGCTGCCCAGCAGCAATCCGCAAAACATGTGTGTTTTCCATCCCATATAATTTTTTATGATAACACACTTATAATTTGCTGTCAATTTCCGGCGTCCCCAACAGCCCGGGGCTTGCATCTAAACCGATGCAGGCCCCGGGCTGTTTTTTTAGCGGCTTCACCCTAACGCGACTTTTTCTCATCGCCCGGCACAAGGATCATATCAAGAAATTCCTCGCGTATTGCCAGCATCTGATCCATATGCGATAAGAACAAATCTGTCAGTCCAGGATCAAACTGTTTTCCTCGCTGCTGCTCAAAATACGCAATAATTTCCGGCAGTGGCCAGGCTTTTTTGTACACGCGGTCACTGCCAAGGGCATCAAACACATCGGCAATGGCCGTGATTCTGGCATAAATATGAATTTCCTCTCCCTGCAGCCCGGCCGGATACCCATTACCATCATAACGCTCATGATGCTGCGCCGCAATGATCGCCGCCACATTGAGCATTTCCAGTTCAGAGCCATGCAGCATATCGTGACCGATAAGCGAATGCCGTTTTATCACCTGAAATTCCGCTTCCGTAAGCTTTCCCGGCTTGTTTAAAATTCCGTCTGGAATTCCCAGCTTGCCGATATCATGCATCGGCGCCGCCAAATGCATCATATCAACCTCTTTTTCCGATAAACCATAATGTTTTCCCAATAAGCTTACATATTCGGCCACACGCCTTACATGATTCCCCGTTTCCTGCGACCTCGTCTCGGCGACTTCCGCCAAGCGGAAAAACACCTCCCGCTGCGTATCGTACATGTCGAGATGAAGCTTCAGGTTCTCAAAAGCAGCTGATATATTAAGGCAGAATATATCCAGTAAGCGGCGGTCAAGATCGCTGATCGGCGGTGTTCCCTCCATGTAGATCAGATATGAGTACTCCCCCTTGCTCTGCCAGTACAAGATAAAGTAGCCATCAAAAAACATACTTCTATGTATGCCGAGCACATAATCTATCTTGTTTTTCACTTCAAG
>JBOFWE010000012.1:0-2136 GCA_051653465.1 Selenomonadaceae bacterium
GACTTGCAGGAGCAACCCTGGAACTGGTGGATTTTAGATTTTCATCACAGCCTTTGGAGCCCTTTTGTCTGCTCGACGTGGATGGTGAAATTTATCGCCTTGAGGCGCAGTCGGCAGAATTTAAGCCGGCACCGCGCACACTGGGATCGTTTACGGGTATGGATTCGCTGAAAAATAAAAGCCGGATTCTTGTTCCGTTGCCGCTACCGGTGCTTACAGCTATTGAACAGGCAGAGCAGGTGAAGGTGTCGTTTCGGTATGCCGGCAGTGAAGCCGCGGTTGAATTGCCCTTGAGCCAGCCGGACCTGCAGTACTGGAAAAAACAGCTGCAGAAAGAGACGGCTTCCAATGAATATGAATAATGCCGGAGGGTGAATTTGCCGGAAAAAGTTGGCAGGATTTTACTACCATACAGGGAAATCTTTATAGATATAAACCGGCCGGGAATTTTTGCCGGAGCAGCCAGTACTGCTTGCGTTTGACATAAAGCGGCGGAAGGAAGTGGGCGTCATAAATGTAATGCTTGAAATACAGATGGATATTTTGATCCTGGTTCTGCTGGTTGGTGTCGGGATTCATTCCTGTTTTATGCTTAATAAAAAGAAGCAGATTCACAGGCTTTTTTCTTTGATTATATTTTTAACGGTCTGCATGCTGTTTCTGGAAATTCTGAATATGGTGCTCGGGACCAGTGTGTATCCGGCCCTGCTGGGTCTGGGGAAGGCAGTGAATGCCGCAGTCTTTGCCCTGACGCCCGGGGTGCCGATGCTGACGGTTTTATATGCGTATAAAATGACCCATAAGCGCAGGCAGCTTTTTCTGCCTGCTTTCCGGCGGTTGGCCCTGCCATTTTTCCTCAATGCCTTTTTTTCCGCAGGCAGTTATTATACGGGCTGGATGTTTATTCACCAGCCCGGGCAATTATACGAGCGTGGGCCGTTGTTTTTTATATTGCCATTGACCTGCGCTATCTATTATGTGGTTCATTTGTTGGTTTTGTACAGTGGACGACGACGGATTGGCAAGGGGGATCTGCTGGTGCTCAGTTCGCTGACACTGATTCCGGCTCTTTTAACGGCAGTGCAGCTGTACTGGTTTAATTGCCTGACGATATGGACCAGCGTGGCTGTGGCCGTTGTGATTAATTATATATATATTATTCATGCGGTAGCAAAGCGCGATGCGCTTACGGGGCTTGGCAATCGTCTCGCCTATGATGAATATATGGCCCGTCTGCGGCGCAAGCGGCAGATCGATCTGACGATTGTAAATATTGATCTCGATGATTTTAAGCAGATCAATGACCGTTTCGGGCATGAAGCAGGCGACAAAGTCCTGCGGTTTTTTGCCAGGCAGCTGGAAGACGTTTTTTGGGGGACCGGGCTGGCGATTCGTCTGGGGGGAGATGAGTTTGTCGTACTGCTCAGCGAAAAACGCCGGGAAAGAGTACAGACGCATATTGAAAAGCTTCAGGAACGAATTCGCCATTATAATGAAACCAGTGAACGATCGTATAATCTGTCGTTTAGTTGCGGGATTGCGATTTTTGATGATACATATAAGAGCCTTCATGAATTTTTATATCGGGCGGATGCGCTGATGTATGAAGAAAAGAAGAAGAAAAAGAAGCGGGAATAACCGCTTCTTTTTCTTTAATGGCAGGGCGACAGGCAAAATGCAAAGCGGCTTTTTCTTAAAGCGGCCCTAATGAATTATAAATTTTATTTATGGTATATTGGGACCGGCTTAATGGCTTTGCTGCTAATAGCTGAGACGGAAGACAGGTTACAAATCAGAGCGGGCGGGATAATTCTAAACAAACGTAATATAATAGAAAACAATAATCTGGTTAATGGATTGACTGGATTTGTATGTCCTCTGACAATGGAAAAACAGAATATTGGATTACAGCCGCAGCGGTTTTGCCGGATGTTTTTGTAAATTGTTGCATGTTTTACTGCAATAATAAAAACTTAATATCCGCGACGGGGAGAATAACAGAAAATTCAAACTTGATGAATTGCTGGACAAAGGTAATTATCCTATGATAAAATCACTTTATGACAAAAACGGCGGCCTGCTGTATTGTAGTAGTCTGACCTGCTGTTTGCGGGGCAGATTATTTTTGCTGGGACG
>JBOFWE010000013.1:0-12861 GCA_051653465.1 Selenomonadaceae bacterium
AAGAACAGCAACGGGATATTATCATTATTGGCGGTGGGATTGCTGGCCTCACGGCAGCTCTTTATGCCGGAAGAATGAACCTCGAGGTCTTGGTGCTTGAATCGGAACTCGTTGGCGGACAGATCATAAATGCCCATAGCATTGAAAATTATCCAGGATTTGCTGCAATAAAAGGCAGTGAGCTGATTGCCTCCGTCCAGGAGCAAGCCGAAAAATATGGGGCAGTGCTTGATGAATTCGACCGGATCATAAGACTTGATCTTGCTGCGCAGCCCAAGATTGTCGAAACGGAAAACTTTATTTACCACGCCGAAGCCGTTATCATTGCATCGGGGATGACGCGCAGGAAACTGCCATTGGCAAAAGAACAACGGTATTTGGGGAAAGGGGTTCATTACTGTGAATTATGTGATGGACACATGTACCAGGACAAGACCATTGCTGTCGTTGGCGGCGGCAATGCCGCAATTGATGCGGCAGATTTTTTGACGAAATATGCAAAAAAACTATATGTCGTTCATCGCGGGCCCAAGCTTACCGCTGATGAGAGTTCACAGGAAAAACTGAAAAAACAGCCGGGAGTTGAGATTTTACTCAATAGTGAAATCCGCGATTTGAGCGGCGCTGAGGCACTCGAGGCGCTTGAGATTTATGATAAAGAACGGGAAGAACACAGGCAAGTACCGGTTGATGCCCTGTTTGTAAATATTGGAGTTATCCCTAATACCCAGCTTTTTAAAGGGGAACTGGCTCTTGATGAAGACGGTCGAATTGTTGCGGGAGAGGATTGCCGAACCAACATTTCCGGGGTGTTTGCCGCCGGAGATGTGCGCACCAAGCCGGTGCGACAGCTGACGACGGCTGCGGCCGATGGTACGGTAGCCGCTATCTTAGCGGAAAAATATATACAGTCGCTGAAGGAGGAAGAATGATATGGTAAAAGTATATTCAATTTCAAACTGTCCCTGGTGTGATAAGGTGAAAAAATATTTAAAGGCAAAACAGATTGATTTTACGGAATACAATATCGAGGAAGACGAGGCTGCCAGGGATATGTGTTATAAGATATCGGGGGATTTGACTGTGCCGGTGACTACCATAGACGGCAAAGCGTTTGTTGTCAGCTTTGACAAGGCAAAACTTGATGAATTGCTTGGTCTGTAAAGGAGAGGAGATTTTTTATGAATATTTATGATTTTACGGTAAAAACCAATAAGGGGATAGAAAAATCGTTGGCTGATTATAAGGGGGAGGTGCTGCTTATCGTCAATACAGCGAGCAAATGCGGCTTTACACCGCAGTACAAGGAATTGCAGGAGCTTTATATGAAATATAAGGATCAGGGCTTTACGGTACTGGGATTTCCCAGCAATCAGTTTGCCGGACAGGAACCGGGCACCAATGAGGAGGTTGCACAGTTTTGCCAATACAATTATGGCGTGACCTTCCCTTTGTTTGAAAAAGGCGATGTTCGCGGGGAGAATGCCCAGCCGCTGTTCCGGTATCTCACGGAACAGAAAAAATTTAAGGGCTTTGATTCAGCGCATCCGATTGCCGCGCGCCTGCTTGGCGCTCTGCAGGAAAAGTTCCCTAAATTTCTTGACGGGGATTCAATCAAATGGAACTTTACTAAGTTTTTGGTTGCACGCGATGGTACGGTGAGTGGCCGGTATGAGCCGACAACCTCACCACTGCAGATGGCCGGCGATATAGAAAAATTGCTTTAATATGGCTGCGTTTATAGAACAAGAGCGCCTCTGTCGATGGGATCGGCAGAGGCGCTCTTGTTCTATGTGCAGGGCAGGGGATCGTCTTGATAGAGAGCCTGACCCAGCTGAATAAATTCCTGCATCGCATGGGTGCGATAGCAATTTTTTTTAGCGGCAATAAAGATTTTTCGTGTGGCGGCATCATCGCGAATCTTATAATAGAACAGGGCTTCGCTGGGCATGCTCATCTTGATCAGCGAATCGGTGAGGAAGGTAATCCCGAGCCCCTGACAGGCGGTATGATAGGCAGTCATCAGCTGATTGAGATACAGCCGGACTTTCGGGGCAAAGCCGCTGCGCCGGCATAGATCCAGGGCACGCCGGTGCATGTCATTTCCTTTGCCGAGCAAAAGGAAATCTTCTCCGGCAAAGCAGGTCAGTGGCAGCGGCAGGATATCAGAGCGATGATGCTGCCCGAGGATGATGTCTGCCTGGGTGAGCCGGGAACGGCTGAATTTTTCATTTACCGGGTATTGGGCGGGAACACCGAGCAGAATATGATCTTCGAGCAGGGGAATGCTTTCGTAAAGGGTTTCGTTGTAGATTCCGCTGTCGACAATCAGGTCGAGATCTTCGGTCAAGAGGCGTTCATACAATTCAGCCGAATCAGATTCGGTGATCTGCAGCTGTATTTTAGGATAGGCATTGCTGAATTCGCGAATGATTGGCGGGAGCAGGCAGGAGGCAAAAAAGTTGGTGCCGCCGACGGTCAGCGAGCCGCTGTTGAGGTTTTCCAGATCATGGCAGTAATCAAGCAGCTTTTTTTCAATGGCCATGATTTGCTGGGTGGCTTCGATATAGGCTTTTCCGGCAGCCGTCAGCTGAAGGGGCGAGGAACTGCGGTCAAACAGCAGGACACCAAGGGTATTTTCCGTTTTTTTTACGGCGGCACTCAGAGCCGGCTGGGAGACAAATAATTTGCGGGCCGCCCGGGAAAAACTTTTTTCCCGGTAAACTTCATATACATAAAGCATGCCTTGCATACACATCACCTTATAATATTTTTTTATATATATTATATTATTATATATATTTGATTATATTATAGCCGGATGCTAAGCTGAAAACAAGCAGGAGATAAAAGCTGAGGGAGCTGAAATGATATGAAGACGATTGGGATTATCGGAGGAATGGGCCCGCTGGCTACCGTTGATCTGATGCAAAAAATTATCTTGTCGACCCGGGCGGCAACGGATCAGGAGCATATTCATATTCTGGTGGATAATAATACGGCGATTCCTGATCGGTCTGCAGCGATCTGTGGACAGGGTCCTTCACCGGTACCGCAGCTGATCGAGTCGGCGGACCGGCTGGTGGCACAGGGCGCAGATGTTTTGCTTATGGGCTGTAATACAGCACACTATTTTTTGCCGGAGCTCGAGCCATATCTCAAACGGCCGCTGTTAAATATGATTGAAGCAACTGCACGCTGGTGCAGAGCGCAGGGAATTGGCTGTGCCGGACTGCTGGCTACGTCTGGCACCTATCAGTCGGGCATTTACCAGCAGGCGTTTAAAAAAATTGGGGTTCGCCTCGTTCTGCCAATGAAGGCAGAGCAGAAAATCGTGCAGTCTTTGATTTATGAAGGGGTGAAGGCAGGAAGAACAGACTATGATGTAAAGCCGTTCCGCGCGGTTACCGGAACTATGAAAGCGCAGGGGGCGGAGGTGTTTGTGCTTGGCTGCACGGAATTACCGCTGGCACTGCGGATGTATCAGATTCAAGAAAACTGTATCGATGCCACACAAATACTGGCAGAAGCAGCAATCGAATATGTCGGTGCCAGCCGGCAACCCCTGCCTGAGGTGTCGCAGGCGACAGATCTTATGACCGGCTGACTTTATTTTTGGCTAAGGGCGTGCTATACTTTGCCTAGGTTTCCAAATTTTGTTTATTTAATACCGGGCGGGAGGCAAGGCTATGACGAATTTAACAAAGGCTAAAGCCGAAACAATCTTGCGCAAGCATGTTTCGCAGGAGCATCTTATACTGCATGCGAAATCCGTAAGTGCAGCCATGGGGGCGATGGCGCTTTATTTTGGGGAAGACAAAGAACACTGGGAAGCAGTCGGATATCTGCACGATGTGGATTACGAAAAATTCCCCGAGGAGCACTGCCAGCATGTGCGTGAGCTTCTGGCTGACGAAGCCGTTGGGGAAGAAGATATCCGGGCGATTATTTCCCATGGGTATGGGCTTTGCACGCAGGAGGTGCCACCGCAAAGCAATATGGAAAAGAGCCTGTTTACGGTGGATGAGCTTACCGGCATTGTCATGGCCAGCGCCCTTATGCGCCCGTCGGGTATTGCAGATATGGATCTCAAGAGCCTCAAGAAAAAATTTAAGGATAAGCGCTTTGCTGCCAAATGCAGCCGGGAGGTCATAGCCTCAGGCTTTGAACTCTTAGGGCTTGCGCCAGACGTTGTCATGCAGTGCTGCATTGATGGCATGCGCGAACACAAGGCTGAACTCGGGATATAAAAATAACGAAGGAGCACATTCTCTTTTCACGGAGAAAGTGCTCCTTCGTTATTTTGGGGTACTACAGAAAGAAAATATGTCGTTTAACTAGCTTGCCGTTCACAGATCCTGCCAGGGAAATGGTATACTGTTAGAAAATGACGGCGTCGATACGGGAGGAAGGCCAGTGGAAAAAAAGTGGACAATCGGAGAAATGGCAAAATTGTTTGATGTTTCGGCGGATGCCTTGCGCTACTATGAGCGCGAAGGATTGCTTGCGGCTTCACGCCAGCAGGAAAATAATTACCGGCGGTATTCCTATGATGATTTGTTGGTGCTGATGGATATTTTATTTTACCGGCGGATGGAAGTTCCCGTGCGGGATATTGGATTGATGCTGCAAACGATGGGCATCAAGGGCATGAAGGCTGTTTTGCAAAAAAAACAATTGCTGGTGGAGCAGAAAATTGCCGAGCTGCAGCAACTCGATGAGCTGCTGACAAAAATTTCGCAGCGGTATGCACTTTGTGAAGAGAACCTGGGGCAATTTTCTATTGTTGCAGCACCTTCCTTTAGAGCCCGGTTTGAAAAAACAGGCGGAGCGGACAATCAGGCAGAGGATATGATTGAAGTGATCCGGCGGTACAAAGTAAGTGATCGAAACTGGATGGAGGATATTGATTATATGCTCTTGCTGCCAGAAATGAAGGCGTACGCACACGCGTTTGAACGGGCGCGTTTTGGTATTAGTTTTTCCCCGGCGGTGATCGCGGGCTTTTCGCCGGAGGAACAGGCGGCTTTTTGCCCGGTGGCAGCGGGCCGATATCTTTATACCGTGCTGCAGACAGATTATCAGACAGCCGGTGATGCTGCCCTGGAAGCGGCTGGAGCCTGGCTGCGGGCACAGGGCGAGCGCCAGTCAGGCCCCGGCATTGGGCGCTATCTGGCCAGCGTGCATAAGGATGGCTTTGATTATTATGAAATTTGGCTGCCGCTGGCCCCTGCTTGACATTGGAGCCACTCCATGGTTTATGCTTTTTTTAGGTGATAAAGATGAAAGAAAGCATTTTAGGTACAGAAAAAATAGGTGTGCTGTTTTGGCGATACAGTATACCGGGCGTTGCCGCCATGTTGTTTTTGGCATTAAATACAATTGTCGATGGTTTTTTTGTCGGCAATTATGTTGGTGTCAGCGGGCTCGCCAGTGTCAATATTGCCATGCCCTTTACCAGTCTGATGCTGGCGATCTGCGTTATGGCCGGTCTGGGCGCGCAGAGTATGATCGGCCGGGCACTGGGAGGCGGAAATTTGCAGCAGGCAAAGGATGTCTTTAAAACATCGCTGCTTTTGGTCGGCCTTGCGGCTGCTGGGTTTGCAATGGCTGCGGCTGTTTTTCCGCAATTGATTGCCCAAGTGCTGGGGGCAAATGAAGCAATTATTGACCAGACGGCGCTCTATATCCGGTATGTGGGTATTTTTTTGCCCTGTCTGGCCCTGATGATGGTACTGGACTACGTTTTAAAGACGATCGGCCTGCCCATCTATGCCATGGGGGTGCTGGTAACCGCTGTTTGCTGTCATATGTTTTTTAACTGGCTGCTGATTGCCCAACTATCCATGGGAATTAAGGGGGCAGCGCTGGCAACGGGCATTGCTTATACCACGGCCTTTGTTTTGGCCCTGCTGCCAATTTTGCAAAGGCAAAATCGCCAGCGGTTTTTTGGGGGAGCATTTAACCTGCGGCTGGGGGGACATATCCTTTATACAGGTTCTTCGGAAGGCCTGAATGAAGCCGGTACGGGTGTGACTACATTTTTGTTCAATTTTGTTCTGATGCGTTATGTCGGCGACAGTGGAGTGGCTGCCTTTACCGTGATCAGCTATTTGGCGTTTGGCTGTAATAATCTGCTGATCGGACTGGCGGATGGAATCGGTGCGATTGTCAGCTATAATTATGGCAGTCGTCAGTTTGCCCGGGTCAAAAAAATATTTAAATTTGGCACCGTGGCAGCCTTTAGCATTGGAGCCGTTTTGTTTTTGGGGATGGTGCTTTACAGCCGTGATGTGATTGCGCTGTTTTTGCCGGCAGGCAATGAGCGTGTCCTTGAATTTGCGGCCTATGGGGCCCAGTTGTACGCGGCGGCTTTTTTGCTCAATGGCTTTAATATTGTCGCCTCCGGGTATTTTACAGCCATCGGGCAGGCGAATCATGCGGTCTGCATCGCCCTCAGCAAAGGGATTTTAGGTGTCGGGGCTGGAGTGCTTATATTACCGCTGCTGCTCGGTATCAACGGCATCTGGCTGGCAGTTCCACTGGCAGAGGGCCTGGCAATGGCCTTGTCGGTGTTTTTGCTGCGGCGTCATTTTATTTGCCGCCTGCGCTGACAATCGTAACCAAATAAAAAATATGCTATCTGACCCCTCCTAGATAGGACGAAAGGTCGTTATTTTCTGCCGTCTTGCATGATAAAGTATAAAGTACATGTTATTATGCAAAATCATATCATGTTGGCAGGAACCTGGATGAAATAACGGTGGGCACGAATGCGTGACTGCTGGTTTGGCGTTTGGGTAAAGTGGAGGGGAATCGGGTATGGCAAAAATGGTTGCAGTGGAACAGCTTGTGCCGGGGGATATTCTTTCGGATGCAGTGTTGTCGATGTCAGGAAAAGTTCTTCTTGGCAAGGATATTGAATTGACGGCAAGGCATATTTCCTTGCTCAACACCTGGGATATAAAAAACGTTTTTGTTGATATGCCAGCGGGGGAAGAAATGCCGGCTACGGAGCCAATGCCAGCAGAGTCGGAAATGACTGGTGATGGCGATGATATGTCATATCTGATGTCAGAAAAATACGCTGCGTTTGCCCAGCAGTATGATGGGATTGTGACCAATACGGTACAGTCGTTTGACATAATCCGTCAGCAACGGATTATACCGGTCGCGCATTTGAAAAATACCGCTGGCGGTATTTATTCCTCCATTGACGGCAATGGGCTTGAGATGATGAATTATCTGCTAGCGGAAGATGAGCAGATAGCAGATGTGATTTCAAGACATGCGGTGATGGTGGCCTATTTTTCGAGCATTATTGCCCGGCAGCTGAAATGGGCGGAGAAGGATATCGTTGGGGTAGCCCTGGCCAGTCTGTTGCATGATATTGGGGATCTTGTCACGAGTGATTCGAAGCGGCAGCTTCACCTTGCTGAAACCGCTGGATTGTTAAAGACAGCCGTCGGGGTACCGGCTGAAGTTATTTTGGGCATTATCCAGCATCGGGAGCGGGTCAACGGCAGCGGTGTTCCCAAAGGCTCAAAGGGGGAAGCTATTCATCCCTATGCAAAGGTGATTGCAGTAGCGGATCTGTTTCATAATTCGGCGTACAGCCTGAGCGGGTCTAATCCATTCCCTGTCCTCGATCAGTTGACTCAGGAAATGTATGGGAAATTTGATACGGGAATCTGTCAGCAGTTTATCGCCCGGATTAAGGACAGCCTTTTGCTCAACCGGATTGTGCTATCGGATGGGCGTAAGGCGGAAATCATCTTTTTTAACCGCAGCAGTTATACGTTGCCGGTGGTGCGAGTCGGTGAAAATGAAATCATTGATCTGGCGAAACACCCGGAACTGTCAATTCGGCAGATTTTGGCACCGATGCGAAGCTGACCTTGTTTAGTAGATATATAACAGATAAATAAAAAGCTGTCACACATCAAAAGATGGTGTGACAGCTTTTTTGCTTGCTATGAAATTGCCGCAATCGCGCGATACACGTGTACGCTTTCATGGGCCATCAATTTGTAAGTTTCGCCGCAGGTAAGCCTGTCTTCGGCATGGAGGGCAAAGAAATCCACCCGGTCAAATTCGCCGTCGGCTTTCAGATGCAGCAGCCGGGTATGACCATCGCGCGCCTTATCCCAGGCAATATCGCCGGCATCAAGAAAGTTACTGGCCTTGTCGAAATCGCTTTGTCGTGCTGACTGCATCGCCTGCAGGTAGAGTGAATTTGCTTCATCAATAGCGGATAGCATCTGAAAAGAAATATCTTCCGAAGTCTTAGTTTGTTCCATAAAAAAAGTTCTCCTTTTTGCGCAGCCTGAAGGGCTGCATTTTCTTAATCAGGCAGCATTCTTCTGTGCCCGATGATGGGATACAGAGGAAATTCGTTAAAAGTCCGTTGTCTGCGCTGGCCTGTTTTTTTATACAGGTGTCGTTGACAGAAATTATGTAGGCTGGAGCCGGCCCTCCTTTCGCTGCATGTGGCAAGAATAGGATCCCTCCGGGATATCTTTCTTCAGATTATAACGAGAAAAGAAATTTTTCAATAGGTATTTTTATAAAATTCATAAAATACTTATTTCACAAACTTATTCTTCCTTTTATGTCTATTACTGTCGGTGAAAATGCATAATATTGGCAGTAAAAATGAATAATATTACCATATTAAAAATAAGATTACATAAAAGGAAATTTTATGATTTCTTGATTTTTTATCGTGTGATATAATGTGTTAAATTTGTGAGGCAGCAATAAAAAGGAAATTATATGGCTGTTCAGGAGGGGTTATTATGAGCAAAAACACAGAAAAAGCAAAAGCATTTTTTGATCAGGGATCAAACTGTTGTCAGGCGGTTGTCGGGGTGTTTGCCGAAAAATATGGCTTGTCGGTTGAGACGGTGCTGCGGCTGGCTGGCGGAATGGGTGGCGGGGTGCAGTCTGGCGAAATCTGTGGCGTTGTGTCTGGTGGGGCTATGGTTGTTGGACTAAAATATGGCAGCGGAACACTCGATGCGGCGGCGAAAAAGCAGTGTGGAGAAAAGACGAAAGAGTTTATCCAGCGCTTTTGTGAGCTGCAGGGGGGAATAACCTGCCGGGATTTGCTCGGCTATGATCTTTCAACAGCAGCCGGCCAGCGCCGCAAAAGCGAGCAGGCAGGACATGCCCCTGTTTGTTATGAGTTAGTAGCTGCCTCTGTGTCGCTATTAGAGGAACTTGGCTACTAATGGAGAAGGCCATCACGGGCGCTGAATTAAATTTAAAAGGACCGTTTAAAATGGAGCACTATAAAAAAAACAAGGAGGCCCTGCTGGCTGGCGATATGGACCGGGAAGCAATTCTGTGCAGTATTTCTGCCGATATAGAAAAATCATGTCCGGAAAAAGCCGTCGAGCAGGTGCAGCAGCTGCTCGACGCGAACTGTAACGATGTCGATGCGCTATACCTGCTATCGGTCGCGCAGCTTGCGCTTGGCAAGGATAAGGAAGCGGCGGATGCTGCGAGGCAGGTTATCGCCTTAAATCCAAAATGTTTTGCCGCCTATTTGACCGTGGCATATTTTTATAAAAAAACGCACCAGCTGCAGCAGCAGATGATGATTTTGCAGCAAATGGTGGATTTTGCGGAGACGATTTGCGGCCGTCCGCCGGTAAATGAGATCGTCAGCCGTGCCTGGCGTGAATTGGCCGGTGGTCATGTACGACTCGGGAATATTGACCAGTGCAAGCAGGCCTATTTAAAAGCCGGAATGACAGCGGTGAGCGAAGAGCAGCGCTGGTATGATTACAGCAGTTATCTGATGTGTACGAATTATGACGCGAAACTAAATAATCAGCAGATGTTGGCGGAACATCAAAAATACAATACGTTTTTCCATTCACTGCTGCCGCTCGCCAAGCGAAGCCATCCGGTAAGGAAGAAAATCCGCGTTGGCTATATATCACCGGATTTTTGCCAGCATGTAGTGATATATTTTGCCTATTCACTGCTGCATAACTATGACCGGAATTCTTTTGAAGTTTACTGTTATCGAAAAGGGCCTGAGGATGATGGTACCCGCCAGCTGATGGGCAGCGGCACTATTTGGCGTGATATATCAGGTCTTTCAACCCGAAAAGCAGCCCAGCTGGTGCAGCAGGATGAAATTGATATCTTGGTGGAATTAGCCGGGCATACGGCAAATAATTGTCTGCCAGTACTAGCCTATAAACCGGCACCGGTTCAGCTTTGCGGTATAGGGTATTTTAATACGACGGGATTAAAGTCGGTCGATTATTTTTTGACGGACCACTATGTCGATCCCCCCGGTGAGTCTGATCCGTTTTTTTCGGAGAAACTTCTGCGACTGAGCAGGACGCATTGGTGTTATACCAAACGGATCGAGGCTCCGGCCTGCGTCCCGGCCCCTTGCCGGGAAAATGGCTATATTACCTTTTGCTGTTTCAATAATTTTGCGAAAGTCACCGATCAGGTGCTTGGATTGTGGGCAGAAATTATGAGGCTGGTGCCAAAGTCCCGTCTTGTGTTGAAAAATGCAGCGTTTGGCAATATGTATGCCCGTCTGCATATTTTACAACGTTTGGGAAAATCCGGTCTTGATTTGCTGCGGGTGGAATTCAGAACGGCTACGGTGACACATATGAGCGAGTACCAGGAAATGGATATTGCTCTCGATACCATGCCCTATGTTGGCGGGGCAACTACCTGTGAGGCTTTGTATATGGGGGTGCCAGTAATTACGCTTAAAGGCGGGCGCCATGGAGCCCGGTTTGGAGTGAGCATACTCGAAAACATTGGCTTTCCTGAGTGGATCGCGATAAATGAAATGCAGTATATTGAAAAAGCTGTGCAGCTAGCGGGGGAATCCGAGCTTTTAGATCGCCTGCACCAAGGAGAACTGCGAGCGCGAATGGAAGCATCGCCGCTGATGGATGCCGGACTTTATATGCAGGATTTAGAAAGCGCTTATAAAGAAATATGGAACAGCAGGGCCCGTTAATAAAATGGTATTTATTGTATGATAAAAGATTTCAATGATTGGCAGGAAAGTAACTGGTTAACAAAGAATGTCCCTACTTATGGAGTTTGAAGAACCTATAACTTATTATCTGAATTAAAAGGAGAAGAGTATGGCGGTTTATGAAGCGCTGAAAAAAAAGGGAAAAAAATTGGAACCTGAATATTATACAGAAAATCCGGCAGAACTTTTGGCGATTTTACGCCAGGAAAGCAAGGCGAAAGATGAGTTGATTTTGCGGCTCCAGGGCGAACTGCGGCGGAAACTCGAGTTCGATGAACTCACGGGGATCTATAACCGCAATACCTTTTGTCGCAAGGTGCGGGAATTGCTGCAGGAGCAAGAAACAGAAGAGTTTGTGCTGGTGCGGATGGATATTGAGCATTTTAAACTGATCAATGACCTGTATGGTGAGGCGGAAGGAAATCGCCTGTTGGTGTATATTGCCGAAGGGTTGGAAGCCTTTCGCGCAGAGTATTTTGTTTATGGAAGAATGTATGCCGATAATTTCGTTATTTGTTGTCCGGCACGCGGCAGTGCACATATGGATTTTATCAAAAACATGCAAATACATATGCAGGGATCAATGCCTGCGCATGAGGTCGTCATAAAGTTTGGTCTTTATTATGTGACGAACAGAGAATTATCCATCAGCTTTATGTGTGATCGCGCCGATCAGGCGGTGAAACAGATTAAGGGGAAGGAACTTCAGTCCTATAACGTGTATCAGGGGAATCTGCGCCGGACGATGATGCAGGAAAAGGAAATTCTTGCGGAAATGAACGATGCCTTGGAACAAGGTCAGTTTAAGCTTTATCTGCAGCCGCAGTATGATCTGCAAACGGAAAATATTGTGGGGGCGGAGGCCCTGGTTCGGTGGGATCACCCAGTCAAGGGCCTGATTGGACCGGAGGTGTTCTTGCCAGTTTTTGAACGAACTGGATTTATTGTGAAACTCGATGAATACTTGTGGGAGGCCGCTTGCCGGTTGCTTAAAAAATGGGCGGGTGCTGGCTTAAAACCAGGGCCGTTGGCGGTGAATATCTCCCGCCTGGATTTGTACCGGACGGATTTATGCGATATATTATTGGATCTTGTGGAAAAATACGATCTTGAACCAGCCCAGCTCCAATTGGAAATCACGGAAAATTCCTATACGGAAAATCCCGGCCAAATTATAGAGGTGACCAAAGAGCTAAAAACGTGTGGTTTTAGAATTCTGCTTGATGATTTTGGCAGCGGCTATACATCGCTGGAGATGATAAAAGATGTCCTGGTCGATATCTTAAAGATTGATTTATATTTTTTGAAAACGTATGCATCTTCTTATGAGGGGGATGTCAGTTTGCGGGCGTTTATGCGGACGGCTGAGAAGTTGGGGCTGGTCATCATGGCGGAAGGCGTCGAAAATACCTCCCAGGCCGGTTTCCTGCGGGATCTTGGCTGCCGGCAAGCGCAGGGCTATTATTATGCCAAGCCAATGCCTGTCGAAGAATATGAACGCTTATTGGCGGAAATACCGAATGGCAGGATGCTTAATTGACAATATCGTTTAGCAAAATATTTATATAATAAAAGAAGCCGCCTAGAGCGGCTTCTTTTATTATATGGGTCAATATACTTTTTAAAGAGACAAGTGTGCTTTTGGAAAAGATGATGTAGCCAATCAGATTTTTGGGTGAGAAAAGAGAAAATGTCTACAGAGTGTTCGTGATGGGTGTACAAGGGGAAAAGTGAACATTCTTTGGGGACAAACAAAAAAAGTTATAATCGTCAATATGTTTATCTGCAATAGAAAAATATATGTAAAGTTGTAATTTAAAGGTGAAATAGGGAAA
>JBOFWE010000014.1:0-5638 GCA_051653465.1 Selenomonadaceae bacterium
CATGATCCTCTCTGGCAGGGGATTTCAATGCCAAATGATATGGCGTTTTCTCTGGAAAAAGAGATCTTGATAAGCATGATCATGCATAAGGAGGACCAATGATGTCATTGTTATTGCAACGGCTGGGGCGGGCCGAGGATATAGAGGATGCGCCTAAGCCCATATTTGCTGCCCGAAAAGAGTCGCCGGGGGAGGATGAGTACCAGCAGCTAAAGCTCGAAATTCACCGGCGGATTGTCGATGAGATGGATCTGGCGCAGCAGCGGCAGCTGACCAGTGGGGAGCAGGATCGCAAGGAAGTGGAGGGCATTATCGGAGAATACTGCAACAATGTGCTGGAGGAAAATCCGTTTGCCGTACCGCGGGCTGACCGGCAGGATATTGTGAGCGATGTCCTCGATGAGATTTTGGGCCTGGGACCGATTGAGCCGCTGCTCAAAGATGAGAGTGTCACCGAAATCATGATCAATGGGCCTCGGCATGTATTTGTCGAACGTATGGGAAAACTGCAAAACACCTCGGTGCAGTTTCAGGATGAAGCGCATTTGATGAACATTGTCGAGAGGATTGTGGCCCCGCTCGGGCGGCGCATTGATGAGAGCTCACCGCTCGTCGATGCCCGGCTGCCGGATGGTTCGCGCGTCAATATCATCATTCCGCCCCTGGCCCTCAGTGGACCGTGTATCACAATCCGGAAGTTTGCTCGGCAGGCGCTGTCGATTGAAAACCTGATCGGCTTTGGTTCGCTGGATGAGGAAATGGCTATGTTTTTGCGGGCCTGCGTCAAGGCCCGCCTGAATATCATTGTCTCGGGCGGAACCGGCTCGGGTAAGACGACGATGCTCAATGTCGTATCGTCCTTTATCCCGAGTGACGAGCGCATTGTGACCATTGAGGATGCTGCGGAGCTGCGGTTGTTGCAGGAACATGTCGTGACCCTTGAGAGCCGTCCGGCCAATATCGAGGGCAAAGGCCAGATTACCATCCGCGATCTCGTCTGCAATGCGCTGCGCATGCGCCCGGACCGGATTATTGTCGGGGAGGTGCGATCGGGAGAGGCGCTCGATATGCTGCAGGCAATGAATACCGGGCATGATGGCTCGCTGACAACGGCACATGCCAACAGCCCGCGCGATGTACTGAGCCGCCTTGAAACTATGGTGCTGATGGCTGGTATGGATCTGCCGGTGCGGGCCATACGCGAACAGATCTGTTCCGCCGTTGATCTGATCGTTCAGCAGTCGCGAATGCGCGATGGCAGCCGCAAGATTACATATATCACTGAGGTGCAAAACATGGAAGGAAATGTCATCATTTTGCAGGATCTGTTTCGCTTTGAGCAGTTGGGGATTGATGAGAATGGTAAAATTCTCGGCAGTTTTCGGCATACCGGGATCAGACCGCGGTGCATCGAAAAATTTGAGGCGAGTGGTATAAAGCTGCCGCCAGAAATGTTTGACGCTGTTGATGATGAAGCAGCGGGGGATTGGGGGAATTGATATGGCTCTTTGGCTGGCGGCCCTTATGGGCTGCATGACGTTTTTTTCCTTTTATCTATTGGCAGCCCGGCGCAAGCTGGCACCGCAGACAAAGATCAAAGCGCGGATGCTGCGCCTCAACCGGGCAGAATCAGCGGCAGATCAGGTTCGCATCGATAGTGAACATTTGAATCTGCCGTTTGTGGAGCGCATTATTTACCCGCTTTTAACGCGAGCAGAGCAGCATTTGATAAAACTGGCTCCGGATCATATTGACGAGATGCTGCGGATACGGATTATGAAAGCTGGCAAGCAACGGTTGTGGCGTGTAAATGGATTTGTCTGTTTTTGGGTTCTGTCCACGGTTGCTTTTGCCGGTGTTGCTGTTTTTTTTACGGTGTATGTCATGCACTTTATCATCCTGCAGGTGATGGCGATTGTTTTGGGCATGAGTTTTATTGGCGGCGCCCTGCCCTTGATGTTTTTGGATTCTTTGATTGCCAAGCGGCAAAAGAATATGCGGCAACAGTTGCCGGAAGTGCTGGATCTACTCTGTGTCAGCGTGCAGGCCGGACTGTCTTTTGACGGAGCGATGGCAAAAGCTGTAGAAAAGATGCGCGGGGATTTTATTGATGAATGCAATAAAATGCTGCAGGATGTACGGATGGGGATGACGCGGCAGCAGGCCTTAAAGCAGTTGTCGCTGCGCTGTGGATTGCAGGAAGTGCAATTGTTTACAGCTGCGGTTATTCAGGCAGAACGGCTGGGCGTGAGCTTGAGTAAGACCCTTGAAATTCAGTCCGAAAACATGCGGGAACGGCATCGGCAAAAACTTAAAGCGCAGGCCTTGAAGGCACCGGTTAAAATCATCGCGCCGTTGGTTTTATTTATTTTTCCCACGTTATTTATTGTGGTATTGGCGCCGATGGTTTTGATTGTAATGAAAAGTTCAGGCGGCTGGGGACGATGAGGGCGGTTTACCTTTTAGTGGAGCCTGGCTGCCCGGAGGTCAAGATTTATGAGGCAAAAAGCTTTTTTTCGCGATTGCGCGGCTTGCTGTTTAGTCGTTCTCTGCCAGTCGATGAAGGGCTGCTATTGCGAAATTGTTCAGGGGTGCATATGTTGGGGATGCTGTATGCAATTGATGTTATATACCTTGATGAAAACGGCGGGATCCTTAAGCTCGTTGAAAGGCTGCGCCCGTTTCAATGCAGCTGTTGCCGCAAGGCCGTGGATGTTATGGAACTTCCCTGTGGATTTATTGCGCAACGGGGTTGGCGGATCGGTCGAAAAGTGGAGTTATATAAAAAATAATATCAGCAGGGGTTCGGATGCCGTACAAGGCTGTAAATTTGTTTGAGTTAAGGTCTTTATAAAAAGGGGGTATTGAATTTTGTTTAGGCGACCATATGCAACGCAGCAATATGGACAGACTATTGTGATGTTTGCGATCGTTGTGCCGGTGTTACTGGGACTGTTGGGGCTGGCCTTTGATATAGGAAACATCTATTATGTGCAGCGGGGCCGGCTTCAAAATACGGCAGACGCGGCCGTTCTGGCCGGTGCTTATGGCTTGCCGGATGAAAAAATGGCAGAGTCGATAGCGCAAAAATACATTGAACTGAATCCGGTAAATGGGACGCCCAAGGTATCCTATCAATACAGCGCAGATAATTCAAAGATGACGATTACCTTGCAATTGAATGTGACAGCATATTTTATGCGGATTTTTGGCGAGGGTTTTGAAAATCGAGATATTACAGTAACGGCTACAGCGGGGGCTGCCGGGGCGAAGCTGCCAGCCTATGCAATGCTTTCTGGCGATACAACGCAAGGGAATGCCGGAATCGTAATAGAACAAAATGGAACAGGAATTATGAATGACGGGGGAAAAATGGTCAGCGGCATGCTGATATATGGCGATATTCATTCCAATAACAATTTGAATCATATGGGGCGGTTTCTGACGGTTCATGGCAAAAGTGTTGAAGCAGCAGGAAGTATTGTCCGCGACGAAAACAATGAAAACTTTGATACAACCTGCAAGGAAGGTGCCGGAATTATCACTTTGGCAGATTGCAGCTCTGCGCTTGAAGCGGCTGCGGCAAGCCAAAATCAAATTTATACGGGTTCTAAGGCTTATATGGGGAAGGAACTGCCGGAAAGCCCGGTTTATATTAAAGGCAAAGACAATACGGTTACCATAAACGGGACAGATTTTAAAACGAATGCAGTGGTTATGGCCGATGGAAACATTATAATCAATGCTGCCGGGAAACCGCAGGCAGACAAACAGGCATTTTTCTATTCAAAAACGGGGGATATTAATCTTGATTATGCCAGTTATAATGAGATTGACGTAAATGTAGTCTTGTATGCGCCGCAGGGAACGATAAGACTCAATTCGAGAAATTCGGGGAGTGTGATTTCAATCAATGGCAGCATCATGGGGAAATTGATTTACCTGTCGGGAAAGGGCAGTTTTCAAATCCGCTATGTTGCCGTTAAAAATTCGTTGGCCAATAAAAAAGTTGTTATTTTAACCAGTGATTAGATTAGAATAAAACAGCGGCCTGGTAAGGCGGACTTGAGCTTTCTTTAGACAGATGATATGATAAGGACAGATTTATTTAAAGGAAGCTTTACTAAGCAGGTGATGATGATGACCAGACTCGCGCGGGCAGCGGCGCAGCTGCAGCTGTTGGAGGAACTGGCGGACAGAACTTCGTATGTGCACCGTCTGACGCCGCTGGCAAAGATCGTGACGACGGCAGCCTTTATCGTGGCAGTTGTATCATTTGATCGGTATGATATAAGCGGATTGTGGCAGTTTGCCATTTATCCGCTTTTTTTTATGATTGTCGGCGAGATTCCGTTTTCTGTTTTATGGACACTGTTGCTCGTTGCTTTGCCGCTGACCTTTTTTACCGGGTTATCAAGTATCTGGCTGAATCAGCATACCTGGGCGATGATCGGGGGGGTGTCAATCAGCTATGGAGTGCTGGGCGGCTTGTCCCTAATGATAAAATGTCTGCTGACCGTTGCCGCGGTTACGGCCCTGATGGCAACGACGCGGATCGCGGACCTTTGCAATACCCTGCGGTTTTTGCATGTCCCCACGGTCTGTATCTTTCAACTGCTGCTCTGTTTTCGTTATATACGGGTACTGCTGGAGGAGGCTGAACAGATGAGCATGGCTTATCTGCTGAGGAGTCCGGCAGCTAACAGTATTCGGCTGCCGGATGTCGGGATTTTGATCGGGCAGCTCCTGCTGCGCAGCTATGGCCGGGCCTTTCGGATTTACACGGCAATGAAGTGCCGGGGGTTTAGCGGGGCGGGGCATATGGGGCATATCTGCCTGCTGGATCGTCGCAGCCTGATTTTTTTGACGGCTGGTTGTCTGCTGCTTTTTGTCGGACGGCTGGTTAATTTTTCGGTGCTTGCAGAAGCGCTAATCAAGTAAGCGGAGGAATGAAGATGTTTGAAGCAAAGCATGTGTCCTGGTCCTATCCCGACGGCTATAAAGCCTTGCAGGACATAAACCTTTTCCTCGAGCGCGGGGAATGTGCCGGGCTTGTTGGTGCCAATGGGGCCGGAAAATCGACGCTGCTGCGATTGTTTGCCGGAATTGAAACGGGCGGTGAAGGGCGGATTCAGCTCGATAGCATGGAATACAACCCGAAAAATCAACTGCTGCTGCGGAGAAAAATCGGCTATGTTTTTCAAAACCCGGATGATCAGGTTTTTATGCCGACCGTCTATGATGATGTCGCTTTTGGTATTCGCAATTTTGGCCTGGAGGAAGCACAAGTGGAGCGCCGGGTCGCGGCCGTGTTGGATGAACTTAATATTGGCGGGTTGAAAAACTGGCCGGTACATAAGCTTTCTGGCGGACAAAAGCGGAGTGTGGCGCTGGCCGGTGTACTCGTCATGGATCCCGAGATTATTTTTTTTGATGAGCCGACAGCTTTTCTAGATATAAAGGGACGGCGGGCCTTTGTCGAAATCATGAAAACACTGGGGCGGACGAGTATCCTGGCCACGCATGATCTTGAGCTGGTGCTGGAACTTTGTCCGCGCGTCATAGTACTGGCCGGTGGCAGGCTTATGGCGGATGGCCCGGCCGAACAGATCCTCAGCCGTGGTGATTTTATGGCAGC
>JBOFWE010000015.1:0-78740 GCA_051653465.1 Selenomonadaceae bacterium
ACATCATCAACATACAGCTTGCCGTTGGTGAACTGGAAGTCAATTTTCCCTGTATTTTCACCAAATGTTGTAAAAGCATCTTTAAATGTAACAGAAGCCTTCTGATTCCCAAGAGAATCGGTCATAACAATATCATTGCCGTTTACCGACCAATCCATATCCTGGAAACGAATTTCATCCGCAAAATTCATTAAGATACTGCTGCCCGCAGCCATAGCCCCTTTGAATACAACTTCATCATTGCCAAAGTTCGTATAGTTGCGCTCCCACTTAATTGATCCTTTGCCAACAACACCTTCATTGATGATGTATTTATCATCGCCTTCGTTGCCGCAGAGAATGTCATTGCCGGCCGACCAGAGGAGGGTGTCGTTGCCCGCTCCGCCAAACAGCAGATCATCGCCCATGCCGCCGTCAAGGACATCATTGCCCGCTCCGCCATAGAGAATATCATTACCAGCACCGCCATAAAGCACATCATCGCCAGCATCACCAGCTAAATAATCATCGCCGGCACCGCCAAAAATGAAGTCATTGCCGTTTCCGCCGGATAATATGTTGCCACCGTTGCCGCCATAGATAGTATCATCACCATCACCGGCAACCACCATTGTGGATTTATCTGTCGTCTGCAAAGTATCATTTTGCGAGGATCCAAACATCTTGACTTCAGAAATACCGAGCTTGGAGCCTGACCATACTTCGCGCGGTTCAAGATAAGAACGGTATACTGCCGAGCCAACGCCGACAATGCTCGTATCTTTAAAACCGACAGCCGTACCCGACCATAAGACAATGGACTGATCCGGTTCATGACGGTCAAAGCGAGTAATCCCGATATTGCTTAATCCATTCAAAATGCCAAGCGGACTTGAAAGCTCTGGTGTGGTAATACCAAGCTGATCAACCGGACGCATAGCCACCGATTCCAGATCCTGCATGTCTTCGCGTGTCGTCAACAGATAAGGCGCGATGATGCTGACACCGATGTGACCATCTTTATCCGGATCCGCATTGTAGTTGATAGCGCCTACTGGATCGCCGATTGTGATCATATTCGTGATATTGCTAAAATCATTTGCCTTGAAGGAACCAACAATTGCTTTAGCTTCATTGGCACGGCCAAGAGCTGTCAACGAATACAGGCGGGTCGTACCGCCGCTTGGCAAATGAATTTCATTGCCAGCCAACAATTGTTCTTCCGCATATAATTTCAGCTGCCGCAGCATCCCCGGGCCCGCTTCCGCCAAGGTAGGCAGGGCCACACCCGTGTCAATAAAGTACATCCCGGACATCATCTGCGCGAGACCTCCGCCCAGGGAATGTCCTGCTACGCTGATGCCATAATCCGCCCCGAATTTATTGACAACATCGGCAACGAGAGATTTAAATTGTTCGTAGCCTTCACGCATCTGCGGCGGAACTACGCCAAGACCGATCTCAAGATCTGCCAGACCGTCCTTGCTCAGCCAGAGCGGACTTAAATCGCTGTTGGCCTGCGTGCCTTCCAAGGTAATTGCAACCTGCTTGTTGGCACCATCCACATATACCCGGCTGTTGAATCCGTGAGAAGTTTCCGCTTCGCGGTAAAGTTTCCACTTATCAGTAATTTCTGAATTTGATACCATTCGTCCCTTGTAGATAAGCCATGACAAATCACCGAGCGAAGCGCCTGTAGAGAATTTACTTGTTATTGCCGTATTGGCAGCAGCACTGATCGCATCGGATTGTCTCTGGTATACAGGTGTCGGCTTCGTCGACGGTAAAGCATTAAAAATATTTAATGCAGCGTCCTCAGCCAGATGTGGTAAGCCTTGGATAAAGCTGGTTACATCACGGCCAATGTGCGGCCCCGTATGACCAAAAATAGCAACTTCGGTGTCTTTCACTACCATTTCCGCTGTACCAATCGGATCTGTGATGATTCTTTTGGTTACGCCGGCAATCGTAGATGCAATTGTATCAGTTGCAACCGATAAATTGCTGCCCAAAAGACTGGCACGTTTTTCTCTTGTACTGGAATCCCCTGTGATGTCACTGACAAAATCATCGGCAAGCTTTTTAAAAAGTCCCATTTCAGTTGATTACCTCCCCAATTAAAATTTTTACCTGACAACCTTTTCCCATTGTACCTTACCTCCATTTATTTTTTTTCGACAACACTGCATAACAGTATTGTCAAAACTGGATGACGAAATAAACTTACGGATTACATACTCTATTGGAACAGTTACCTGTCATGCGGTGGTGGTTTTTTCCTCGGGTTCACGGTTTTGCTGGCAGGAGAGATAATAATACAGCCCCTTTGCCTGCATTAATTTTTCATGGGAGCCAGCTTCAGCAACCCGCCCATGATCGATCACAATAATTTGGTCACAATGCTGGACGGTAGACAAGCGATGAGCAATCATGATCATCGTCCGCCCCGCCGAAATCTGCTTCAGATTTTTCATAATGATGTGTTCCGATTCAAAGTCAAGCGCACTTGTCGCTTCATCAAAAATCAAAATACGTGGATTGGTCAACAGCGCCCGGGCAATCGCGATTCGCTGGCGTTCACCACCGGATAATCCGGTTCCGCGCTCACCAGTCAACGTATCATAGCCCTGCGGCAGCTTCTCTATAAAATCATGGGCCCCACTGATTTTGGCAACCCGAATGATATCGTCCATCGTGGCTTCCATCGAAGATATCGCTATATTATCGCGGATCGAACCACTGAATAAATAGTTTTCCTGCAAAACAACACCAACCTGTCGTCGCAGCCAGGCAGGTTCAATCTGTGCCAGATCGACCCCATCAATCAGCACCCGCCCTGATTCAGGAACATAGAGCCGTTGAATCATTTTTGTCAGGGTGCTCTTGCCTGAGCCGGACCGGCCAACAATCCCAACGCTTGATCCCGCTTTTATGCGGATTGACAATTGATATAACACTTCAGCCATATCGGCGCGATAACGGAAACTTACGCGATCAAACACAATATTCCCCTGTATTGACGGCAGCGTCGTCCGCGTCGAATCAAACGCCGGTTCCGCTTCCTCATTTAAAATATCACCAAGCTTATCAACCGAAACCTTGGTCTGTTGAAAGCTCTGCCACATGTTTACAATCCGCAGTACTGGAGCAATTACCTGCCCTGACATCATCTGAAAGGCAATCAGCTCACCAATGGTGATTTCACCCTTCATAACGATATGGGAACCATACCAAAGAACCGCCACCGTAAACATCTGCTGAATAAAGCTGCCAATATTGCCGGCAAAGTTCCCTAAATTTGCCGTAGCAAAAGATGTCTTAATATACTTCGCCAATAGCATTTCCCATTTTTGGGCAAACTGTCCTTCCACAGCCAGGGTTTTTGCTGTCTGAATCCCGGTGACGGTCTCAATTAAAAACGTCTGATTTTCAGATTTAGCCAGGAAATTTTCATTGATTCGCCTGCGAAAAATTGGTGTAATCACTAAATTCAGACAGATATAAATCGGCAAAATCAACAGAACAATCAAACTCAGTACCCGGCTGTAATTAAACATGGCGACTACATACACAATTGTAAAAATTGTATCCAGCACGATGGTCAGGGCTGAACCGGTGATAAACTGGCGAACCGTATCAAGTTCCCGCACGCGTGTCACAACATCCCCAACCTGCCAGGTTGAAAAATATTTTAGTGGCAGCGCTGTAATATGTCGAAACAGTTTCGTGCTGAGCACCACATCAACCTTATTTGTCGTATGCGTAAATAAATAGCTGCGCAGACCGGTAATCCAGATTTGGAACAACGATACAATCGCCATGCCGGCTACCAGCACGTCAAGCGTAGATAAGCTCCGATGAACAAGCACCTTATCGATAATAACCTGTGTAAACATCGGGCTGATCAGCCCGAAAATTTGCAGCAAAAAGGATAAGCCCAAAACCTGGTAGAGAAACTTCTTATAACGAAAGATTACGGGAATAAACCAGCTCAGGTCGAAATGTTTTTCCTGCTTTTCAGTGATCCCGGCTTTAGCGAATAAAATAATTTTCTGACTCCACGCTTCAAAAAAGCGTTCGAGCGGTACAATTTCAGGGTGCCGTCGGTAGGGATCAAGCAGGATTACTTTTTCTTGTTCACATTTCATGACAACGACATAGTTTCCATTTTGCAAAAGAGCTACCAGCGGAAAGGGCAACAGGGAAAAGCGATTTTTCTCTATTATAAGAGCCCGGGCTTTTAAGCCAATTTCCTTACTGGCCCGCAGCATCGTCATCGTATCCATTCCCTGTGTATCAACAACATAGGCCCGCCGCAATTGTTCAAATTCAGCGGGAATCCCCTGCATTTTTGCAATCATGACCAGACAGCAAAGACCGGTATCTACTTTTTTTATTTTTTCCGGTTGTCCGACCAATTCCTGATTGTTTTCCATGTTTTAACGCTCCCTTAAAGCCTCGCTTTTGTATTGACGGAACGGATCCAGGAAGAATTCTATAATCCGTTTCTTGCGGATTTTTATTTCCCCTGTTGCCGTCATGCCAGAACTTATAGCTACATCCTTGCCATTTACATTAAAGCTGTTTTTATCAAAATCCATTAAAACGCGATACACCCTGCCTTTTTCCTTATCCTCAACCGCATTCGGGCTAACTTCAACGACATTAGCATCAATCGTGCCAAATTTTTGGAAATTAAAGGTTTCCACCTTGACTTCGGCTTCCTGCCCTGGCTGAACAAAACCTATATCCTTGTTTTCAACCCAAGCTTCCACCTGCATGACAGCCTCGTCCGGCACAATTTCCATCAAGGCCTGAGCCGGAGTTACAATGCCGCCAACCGTATGAATATCGAGCCGGCTTACACGCCCGTCAATCGGGGCTGTAATATGCGACAGCCGGTCTTTCTCTTCGGCCTTTTTCAACTCTTCGGTAAATCCGGACAGCTTTTGCCGATCATCAACAATCGAGGTCATAATTTCCCGACTGCGCTCAGCTTCAACATTTTCAATCTGCTTTTGAGCCTCGGTTATACTCCACTCCATGCGGGAAATTTCCGCTTCCTGTGACCGGATATTTCCTTCAAGCTCTATCCGCTTCGTCTGATAATCAAACATGACAAAGGTAGAAATCGCTTCCTCAGCAGCAAGTTTTTCTACTCGCTCCGCCTGTTCCCGGGCAATTGCATACTGTTCCATCATTTTCTGATAGCCCGCCCGCGAACTGCGCAGATTTGCTTCATTTTGCATTTTGGTACTGCTGGCAACGGCCAGTTTTGTATTGTATTCCTGCAACCGACTCTGATACAGATTTTGTTGAAATGCAATATCTTTCGGCTCCAGATCAGGATATGCTTTGGGTATAAACGGCTGATGATTCTGCTCTGCCGTCAGTCGATCAAGATCAAGGGAAAAATATGCCACTTGCTGCCGCAGCCGCTTTACATCTGCCGCAGTAATGGTCGTATCAAGATCAATCAAGGGCTCCCCTTTTTTCACCAACTGCCCCTCGCTGACATAAATCTGCTTAACCACGCCTTTATCCTCGGCCTGAACGGTCTTAACCTGCCCGTTTGGAATAATCTTACCGGTGGCAACAGCAACCTCATCGACCTGTCCAATCATCACCCAGATAAAGACAACCAACAGCAGCATAAACAAAGTCCATAAGACCTTGCGTCCAACAGGCGACGGCGGCATTTCAACCACTTCGAGCGCTGCCGGCAAAAATTCAATTTCTTCTTTTCTTAGCTTATTTTCTTCGCCGTTTCCAATGAACCGCGAAACAAGGATTTTATATAAATTCATTATTTTCTTCAACATATTAACCCTCTTGCTGCATATACAAATCATAGTACATGCCTTTTTTTGCCATCAATTTTTCATGCGTTCCCTGTTCGGTCAGCCGACCTCGTTCAATCACAACGATCAGATCACAATTACGGACCGTCGACAAGCGATGGGCGATCATCAGCATGGTCCTGCCAGAAGAAATCTTATCCAGATTATCCATAATGATCCGCTCTGATTCATAATCGAGTGCACTTGTCGCCTCATCAAAAATCAGTATTTTAGGGTTTTCAAATACAGCCCGGGCGATTGCAATCCGCTGCTGCTGCCCGCCGGAAAGCATCGATCCCCGCTCACCCACTTTGGTATCATACCCTTCCGGCAGCTCGAGGATAAACTCATGTGCGCCTGCGAGCTTTGCTGATTGAATGACCTGTTCAATCGAAGCACTTGGGTTAGCAAGGGCGATGTTGTCACGCACACTGCCATTAAACAAGAAATTTTCCTGCAAAACGACGCCGATCTGCCGGCGCAGCCATGACGGATCCATATCCATGACATCAATCCCATCGAGAAATACCGTTCCGCTTTCCGGCAGATATAACCTTTGTATCAATTTGGTAATCGTGCTTTTGCCTGATCCTGACCGACCAACAATCCCCACACACATTCCCGGTTCAATTTCAAGGGCAAGTTCTTCTACCGCCGGATTCCCTTCAGCCTGATAACGAAATGTAACATTATCCAATCGAATTTTCCCCTGCAGCGGTGACAAATGCGCTTTTCCCTCTACCCGGCCTGGTTCAGTTGGTGTATTTAAAATATCCCCCAACCGTTCCACAGCCAGAATTGTCTGCTGACACGTCTGCCACATTCCAGTTAAACGATGCATCGGCTCACTGACCTGTCTGGCCAGCATCTGAAAGGCCACCAACTGACCGATGGTCATATCCCCTTCCATTACCATATGGCCGCCGGCCAGTAAAATACCGAAAGTCGTTATATTTTGGATGGTACTGCTAGAACAGTTCAAGTAAATATTAAATTTTGAACTGTCAAAGCCTGTACCGATATAGCGAGCCAATACATGCTCCCACTTATGATTAAACTGTGGCTCCAGAGCCAAAGCTTTGATTGTCTGTACACCGGTAACCGACTCTACCAAAAAAGCATTGCTTTCAGCGCCGGTTGCCCAGACTGCATTGAGGCGCTGCTTATAAACCGGCGTCGCGATAAGGTTCTGCACCAGATAAAGCGGCAGTGGCAAGAGCGCAATTGCCGTCAGCCAGGCACTGTAATAAAACATCACGCCAATAAAGACAATGGAAAAGAAAGTGTCCAAAAAAACTGTAATTGAAGAATTTGTTAAAAAATCCCGAATGCTGTTCAGGGCCGATACACGTGTCAGTGTATCGCCTACCCGCCGCACTTCAAAATATCGCATGGGCAGCGATATCAAATGGCGAAACAGCTTGGCCCCCAAAATCATATCAATCTTATTTGTTGTATGCGTTGCTATATATGTGCGGGCAATCGACATCACACATTGAAACATCGCAAAAAAAACAAGGGCAATCGCCAATACATCAAGGGTGGATGTCCCCCGGTGCACAATTACCTTATCGATGATTACCTGGGTGAACAGCGGTACTATCAAGCCAAATACCTGCAGAAAAAACGACGCTGTTATAATTTCAAAGAAATACTTCCGATAGCGAAAGATCACTGGAATAAACCAGCTCAAATTGAATTTCCCGCCAACTTCCCGCAGACTGAAAGGCTTTTTCAGACAAATACATTCCCCGCTCCACTGGGATTGAAATTCCTCCAACGAAATGGTTTCCGGCTTGCCCGTCGCCGGCTGGTAGACCAAAATCATCCGACCGTTATTTTTCCCAATAACAAGATAAGAGCCATCCTTCATTCTGGCAACCGCCGGCACCGCCTCAGCGACCTCTTCTATAGTCATATGTACTGTTTTTATTTTCAATTTTAATTTTTTTGCCATTTGTTTGATGATTGCATCCTGATCAGCAAGTGCAGCAATCTCCGCGGGCGCAAAATCTTTTCCCGGAGCGATGCCCAGTGCTTGGGCAATCGTTGTCAAACACTCAATAAGTCCTTTCCAATCCCTTGCTTTACAGCGTTCCTTCGTCATTCTCAGCATCCTCGTCCGTTAATTTATTCAAAATATTCAATATCTTCATAATTATCTATACATTCATGCAAAAGATTTATAACTTTTTCAGTATTTCATATTAGGCATATTTTGTCAATTTTACCGCAATCAAAAAAACAAAGATTTTGCTGCTATTTTCTTTGCTTTTAGTGATTAAATGATATATTTAATTATAATTATTATCAGCTGGAGAATCAATACCTTTTTTTTACAGTTTGTTGTTTTTTATATTGTTTAGTCCCATTTATCCATATTTGTTGCGATTTTAAATTGTTCGTCAGGCAGCAGAAAAACTACTGCAACGATCCAGACGCCCGCTGCCTGATATATTACCCTTCATAAAGCATTCCTTTTTGTCTCATCCCTTGACAGCAATTCTCGCACATCACCGGCTAGCTTAGCCAGCGAGTAAAGCCCTGCCTCAAGCAAAGACTGCTGCATGTGGTGGACTTTTTTTGCCGCAGTCCACCAATCGGGAAGCGAAAATTTATTCTCAATGTATTCCCGCCCAGCCAGTGTCAATCGAGTCTGTTCTATAAAAGCAAACAAGGGGCTCCCGGCATCGTCCTCAATAACTTCCACATGGTTGATCAGCCGGTCATGCCGGAGCCGTTCAATTGCTGCCACAAATTTTTCCGGGGGCAGATCAAGCAGTCCGTGTGTAAGCCGCATCATATGAGGTACTTCTTTTTGCTGTTCCAAATAAATAGCCGTTAATACCTGTTCCGTCACTGTCCATAGCATTTTTACCGCCACCCTTCTATATTTTTGATACACGCTAAATATTCAGACTTTTTAGTAAATTTATTCTTGCTTATCATTTCTACAATTCCATTAAAAACCCCTGCTTTTATCTTCGCATAAAAAAACAGCCGGCAAAAGCCGGCTGCACAAAAATCAAAATACACGTTCACTATTTTTTTGGAACAACCCGCCGATCCAGCCAAGGATCAGACCACAAGCTGCCGGAACTACCCAGCCCATGCCAATATCAAAATAAGGCAAAACATCTCGGTACAGAGCAATCAACAGCTGTACTGTCGACTCGCCCCGCAAAAATTCAGGCAGTGCATTAAGCGCATCGCCGACAGCTGCGACCAATGTAAACCCAGTCGTAAATAAATAGACGATCTGCCGATGTCTAAAGAGCGGTGATAAAAATGCCAACAAAATCAAAGTGATCGCCAACGGATACAAAAACATAAGAACCGGAATCGCCAGTGAAATAATCTGTGTCAGACCGACATTTCCAATCAAGAAAGAAATTATGGTAAACAAAAAGACGTATTGACGATAACTCAGTGAACGAGGAAACAGTTCAGCGAAAGTTTCCGAGCAGGCCGTAATCAAGCCAATCGCTGTTTTCAGGCAGGCCAGCGTCACAATGAGAGCCAACAGCAAACTGCCGGCCGGGCCAAAATAATAATTGGCAATCTGTGCCAGGGCGATGCCGCCATTTGCCGAGAGCTCATACGCGGCAATACTGGTCGCACCGATATAAGCCAGGCAGCTATAAATTACGCCCATCAGAATTATGCTGACAAGCCCCGCTTTAACGGTTCCCAACGCGATATGTTTCGGACTGGTAACGCCCAAATCCTTAAGTGTCTGAACGACAATGATACCAAAGGCAAGCGAGGCCAGGGCATCCATCGTATTATACCCCTCCGTAAACCCCTTAAAAAATGCATCCTGCACATAGGCACCATGAACCGGTGCCGTAGCAACAGATCCCATCGGAGCCCAAAAGCTGGTAATAATTAAAAATGCCAAAAACAACAAAAACAGTGGGTTTAGGATCTTGCCTACCCAAGTAAGAATCTTACTCGGCTTAAGTGAAAATACCAGGGCCATCAAAAAGAACAACGCCGTAAATACAGCCAGTCCCAAAGCCTGATTTTCTCCCGCAATATGCGGTGCCAGACCAATTTCGTATGATACGGTACCTGTCCGCGGGAGAGCAAAACAAGGTCCAATCGTCAAATACAGCAAAATCGTCATTCCAGCCGCATAGAGCGGATGCACGCGGCTGGCCAGGCCGAACAGCCCATTGCTCTTTGATATGCCAATCGCCACAACCCCAAGAAACGGCAGGCCAACGCCGGTCAGTAAAAAACCAGCGGCAGCAGTAAACACATTGCTGCCCGCTTCCTGTCCCATATGAACGGGAAAAATCAAATTCCCTGCACCAAAAAATAAGCCAAACAACATCGACCCAACTAAAACATATGATGATAACGTTAATTTTTTATCCATAAAACTCTTTCTCTTTACCTTCTCTCATCCATCGGATCACAGCAAATGAACGCTTTAATCCTTGTTTAACATATTTTGTACGTCTTCGTTTGTCATTAAAATTTCCCGTGGTTTACTGCCACGATTCGGCCCGATGATCTGCATCTCCTCCATTGTATCAATCAGACGAGCCGCCCGCGTATAGCCAATGCGAAACCGGCGCTGCAAATTAGAGGAAGATGCCTGTCCCGTTGACAATACGACATCAATCGCCTTTTCCATCAATTCATCCTGGAGCTCCTTGCCAGGTCCGTCTTCCTCCTGCTTTAAAGCATTCTCCGTAAAGCTGATAATTTCTTCATTTGCTTCGGTTTCAGCTCCCTGCTGTCGAATAAAGTCGAGCAGATCCTCAACCTCCTGGTCACTGATAAAGGCCCCCTGCACGCGAACAGGCTTCGGTGCCCCTACCGGATAATAGAGCATATCGCCCTTGCCCAAAAGCTTTTCGGCGCCGCTCATGTCGAGGATCGTGCGCGAATCGATCTGTGACGATACCGAAAACGATATCCGTGAAGGTATATTGGCCTTGATGATCCCTGTAATTACATCAACGGACGGACGCTGCGTAGCCAAAACAAGGTGAAGCCCGGCAGCTCTTGCCTTTTGGGCGAGGCGGCAAATTGCATCCTCCACATCATGTGGCGCTACCATCATCAGATCGGCTAATTCATCGATAATGATGATGACGGCTGGCATCTTTTCCTCCTCGGTACTGCGGTTATACCGCTCCATATCACGAACCCCGTGACTGGCAAATTTCGCATAACGTTTTTCCATTTCCTGGACAGCCCAGTTAAGCACCGAGGCCGCTTTTTTTGCATCCGTTACAACCGGCACCATCAGATGTGGGATGCCGTTGTAATTCGACAATTCAACCATCTTCGGATCAATCAGAATAAATTTCACTTCATCTGGCCGGGCCTTAAACAGCACGCTTGATATCAAGGTATTAATGCAGACACTTTTCCCCGAGCCAGTGGCTCCAGCCACCAACAGATGGGGCATTTTTGCCAGATCGGCGACAACGGCCTGCCCGCCAATATCCATCCCGAGCCCGACGGTAAGTTTTGATTTTGCGTTAGAAAATTTATCCTGCTCAAGAACCTCGCGCAGTTGAACGCCGGCCAGCTCACGGTTTGGAACTTCAATGCCAATGGCAGCTTTACCCGGAATCGGAGCCTCAATACGGACCGATGGCGCTGCCAGTTTCAGCGATAAATCATCAGCCAGATTGACAATTTTGCTTACCTTTACCCCCGGTGCCGGTTCAAGCTCATAGCGTGTAACCGCTGGTCCGTGACAGGCATTGATGATCTTAGCCTTCACATTAAAGCTGGCCAAAGTTTCTTCGAGGACCTTGGCATTTTCAGCAATTTCCTTTTCCAGCTGTTTATTTTTTTCTTTCACTGCTTTGCTCAGGATAAACTTCACTACCGGCAGCTTGTAGTCGGCCAAATTTTCTGCTACCGCTGCTTGTTCAGGCGGTGGTACTTCGGCAGCCACCGCTAAATCCTGTAATCGCGGGGATTCAACTTTCGGTGGTTCCAAAGGCAATATCTCTTCCGAAACAGCAGTCTCTTCTAGTTCATCCGGCATATATTGAATTGAAATCGATGCTTCTTTTTCTGCTACCAATTCCTCCGGCCGAGATTCAATCTCCGCGTCAATAGCAGTTGTTGACACTACCGGTTCGTCTTCTACTGTTGCCGGCAGGTCTTCCTCGGGAAAATGCGCATCTTTTTCCTGATTGTACACGGACTGTTTCACCCGTGCTTCAACTTCCACAATCTTTTCATACGTTGCCGAAATTGTCTGTTTGGCCGTATCAAGTCCATTTTGCGCCTGGGCTTTGGTCTTGAAAATCCCTACAGCTAAAGACCAGGAAGTCGCGAGCAGTACAGCCCCAAGCATGCCGGCAAACAGAATAATAATCGTGCCATCTACACCAAAAAATTTGCGCAGCATGAACAGCAAGCCGCCGCCGATCAGTCCACCGCCAGACTTAAGGCTCTCCGGTAAAATCTCATTGCCAGGAACCGTGGTGAAATGATGATAGGCCGCCAGCATTAAACACAAAAGCACCACAACCGCCATAAACCGGCGCGAATAGTGAATAGACTGATGCAGACAGATATAGCGCCAGCCGATCAGCATGATAAACAGCGGCACGATATAAGCCCCGATGCCAAACATATAAGCCAGCACCTTGGCAAAGTAAAAGCCAACAAACCCAACATTGAGTCCAAGCAGCCCAATAAGCGATATAATCCCGACAGTAAAAAAAACAATGCCGAGCAATTCGTATTTGCGGCCCATGTCAAGCGGCTGTTTTTCTGCCTTCTTTTGCACTTTTTTCATTTTTTGCGTCGCTTTTTTCTTTTTCATCCGGCTCACTCACCACTTCTGTTTCTAAAATTCTCTCATATCCCCAGTGCCTTTTTCGCCAGCTTGTCAGCCAGCTCATTGCCGGCAACTCCAGTATGTCCGGCAACCTTGGAAAAACGCACCCAGCCGATATAATCGGCCATAAAATCCTTATACGCTCTGGTCAAAGGTGTATTGGCCTGCCAACGGCCCTCAGCCCATTCAGATACCCCGATGTAGTCATGGCAGATAACCACCGCTGGCAGCTTTTCTGCCTCGGCCCATTTGACAGCCTGTATGGTTGCCTCAACCTCACCGGCAACATTGTGCAGTTTGGCCGCATCAATGCAGCCGCCGACACCGCTTGCCGTATGTACGAGCTGTCCTGCCTCATATACGGCAAATCCCCAGCTGTAGCGCTTATCAAAATAAGAACCGTCAACGTAAATATGATGCTGGATAGCCGCATAGGGATCTTCCTGCGTGCCACCGAGTTCCCCCGGGCTCAAATAAGCCTCGGCCTCTTCTTTTGTCACAAATCCCTTAAACAGAGCTCCCGGATAACCCTGTACCTGCTCCCGGCAGGCAGCCCAGCTATTAAAAATCCCCGTTTGACGGCCCTGCTTCACTGCATAATAATTCTTTTTGGGAGCCAAAAAACCTCTCTCCTTAAGAAAAATCCCTGCTTTCGTGCAGGGATTTTATTTCATTTTATTTTGTTAAACGCAACGCGCAGCGATTGGCTTCAAAGATAATCCGTTCCTCATCAAGCGTCAGCAGTTTCCCCTTTTCCAGTAAAACCTTGCCATCGACCAGCACCGTATCAACGGCAGAAGAATTCGCCGAATACACGAGTAAGGAGACGAGATCATGCCGCGGATTCCACTGCAGTCCCGACATGTCAAACAAGGTAATGTCAGCCTTGCAGCCTGCCTCAAGACGGCCAACATCCTTCAGTCCTACCGCTTTAGCGCCGGCCTCTGTTGCCATCTTTACACTGGTAAATGCCGGTACTGCGAGCGGGTCCATCGTATCAACTTTGTGCAGCAGGGCCGCCAGATTCACCTCTTCCAGCAAATCGAGGTTGTTGTTGCTGGATGCTCCATCCGTGCCAAGGGCAACACAAAGCCCGGCGTCAAGCATCTTGGTAACCGGGGCAATGCCGCTCGCCAATTTCATATTGCTGGCAGGATTATGCGCCACACGAACATCATGCTTTTTCATAATCGCAATATCTTCTGCCGATACATGCACGCAATGCGCCGCGAGCGTACCACAGTCAAACACCCCGAGTTCTGCCATCAAGGCAATCGGGGATTTTCCGTAATCACGCTGGCAATTGACAACCTCATCCTTTGTTTCTGACAAATGGATATGTATTTCTGCCCCGAGGGCCTGCGCTTCTTTTACGACAAGTTTAAGAAAATCCGGGGGACAAGTATATGGTGCATGCGGTCCAAACATCACGGTTATGCGGCCGTCAGCAGCTTGATGATAATCGGCATACAGCTGCTTGTTTTCTTCTAATGCCTGGCGCCCGTTTGGTGCCACACCGATCATCCCGCGAGAAAGCACGGCGCGGATTCCCGACTCAGCAACAGCTTCCGCAACTTTTTCCATATCACCATACATATCGGCAAAGGTCGTCGTTCCGCTTTTTATCATTTCCGCAACCGCCAGCATTGCACCCCAATAGATATCCTCTTTTTTCATCTCAGCCTCAATTGGCCAAATCTTATTTTGCAACCAGTCCATCAGCTGCATGTCATCGGCATAGCTGCGCAAAAGAGTCATCGATGCATGTGTATGAGCATTAACAAATCCCGGCACAGCCATTTTCCCAGCAGCATCTATGCTGCTGTCTGCCAGCCAGCCTTCCGGCAGACTGCCTACAGCAGCGATACGATCATTTTCTATGGCGATGTCAGTAACCTTTATCGATCCATCCGGCAAAAGCACTGACGCATTTTTTATCAACGTGTTCATGGGGCACCTCTTTTTTTCAGGTTTTTCCAGCCTATTCCTGGGCTAAATATTCTTTTTGGGCCTCAGTCAATGCATCAATGGAAATATTAGCTGATTTCAATTTAATCTCAGCGATGCGCTGGTTTATCTCTTCCGGCATCAAATAAACCTTATTTTCCATATTCTGATGATTTGTTGCTATATGCAGTGCGGAGAAGAACTGTACGGCAAAAGAAAGATCCATGATTTCTGCCGGATGACCATCACCAGCTGCAAGGTTGACCAGACGGCCTTCGGCCAGCAGATAAAGCTTACGGCCATCTGCCTGCACAAATTCCTCAATATTTTTTCTTACCGTGCGAGTGGATGCCGATACAGCATTTAAGTCGACTTTATTGATCTCAACATCAAAATGACCGGCATTGGCCATCATCGCGCCATCCTTCATCACCGCAAAATGCTCTTTGCGAATGATATCATTACAGCCGGTTACTGTCAGGAAAATATCGCCAAGCGCAGCTGCTTCCTGCATCGGCATCACACGGAAACCATCAAACACCGCTTCAATCGCCTTGATCGGATCAATTTCCGTTACGATAACATTGGCACCGAGGCCCTTAGCACGCATAGCTGCGCCTTTGCCACACCAGCCATAACCAGCGATAACTGCTGTTTTTCCAGCAACAACAAGATTGGTCGTGCGCATAATGCCATCCCAGGTCGACTGACCCGTTCCATAGCGATTGTCAAACAAATACTTGCAATAAGCGTCATTGGCAGCAATCATCGGGAATTTAAGTTTGCCGGCAGCAGCCAATGCCTTCAATCGAATTACCCCTGTCGTCGTTTCCTCGGAACCGCCAATGATGCTGGCTGCCAGATCAGCCCGTTCGCCATGAAGCATTGATACGAGATCGCCGCCATCGTCAATGATCATATCCGGTTTCGTATCAAGTGCCTTGTTTAAAAACACATCATACTCTTCCGCCGTACAGTCATACCAGGCAAAAACCTTGACGCCCTGATCGACAAGCGCTGCGGCTACGTCGTCCTGCGTCGAAAGCGGATTGCTGCCGGTTACAACAACATCGGCTCCGGCATTTTTAAATACCAGGCCCAGATAAGCTGTTTTTGCCTCAAGATGCATAGTTATTATCATTTTTTTGCCAGCAAACGGTTTTGTCTTCGAGTACTCTTCATCCAGCTTTGCCAATACCGGCATAAAATTCTTTACCCAGTTAATCTTATCATGCCCCTGTGGTGCTAATGTAATATCGCGAATCATAGATTCCATAAAATTCATTCTCCTCTGCTCATTTGTCTACTTGCTTATTTCTGCGGCGGGGTGCTTACAGCCTAAACCCACCGAATTCAGCCAAAATATGCGGACAGTTGCAGTCCGCCGTCTCCAGGTCTGCTGTTTCAATTGATTTCATGATCAACTGTTTTATTTTTTCGCCATTTTCCGCCATCGTTTCCAAAACTTCCGCATGCGTTAAAATGGTCGGCGAAATACCAGCGGCAAAGTTGGTCACCATCGACACCGTCGAATAACAGATCTCTGCCTCATGTGCCAGCACGACTTCCGGCACATTTGTCATACCGACAACATCGCCGCCAAGCATGGCAAACATCTTAACTTCCGCCGGAGTCTCAAAACGAGGGCCATCGGTGCAGACATAAACCCCATCTGTATGAATATCTATCGACAGTTCACGGGCTGCCTCCCGAATCGTACGACGCAAGGACGGACAATAAGGCTCCGTAACATCAAGATGGACCACGCCGCGGTCGCCGCCTTCATAAAAAGTGCTGATTCGATTTTTTGTAAAATCGATAAACTGATCAATTAAAACAAAATCCCCCGGTTTCATCTGCGGATTAAGTGAGCCCACCGCCGTAGTTGCAATGATCTTTTTTACACCTATTTTTTTTATCGCCCAAATATTGGCCCGATAATTGATCTTATGCGGGGGGATGGAATGCTCGCTGCCATGGCGCGGAATAAACGCTACCTCGCGGCCTGCATATTCACCTGTTTTATATGTAACTATTCCATAAGGCGTTGAGACCTCTTCGGAACGAATGTTCTTCAATATTCCGGGATCATATACCCCTGTGCCGCCAATAATTGCAATCTCTGCCATAAAACGTCCTCCTCTTTTTCCCTATCAGAATTATACCATTCTTACCCGTCTTTTTCCAATGAACCCTTTATCTCATTGTTCGCAATCTGTTTTCCATCGCCAGATAATCGGTAAGGTCCAGTTGGAGCGGTGTCACTGAAATATAGCCCTGATTCACCGCAAAGATATCGGTAGCCTCGTCATTTTCCCCATCGCAAATCTCTCCGGCCATCTGATATGCCACATGATTTTCCTCATCGACCAGGCGATGAAAAGCATTGTCATAATCACGGGTTCCCAGCTTCGTAAACACAAATGGATCTACCTCGGAGTTAAGGCGCTCAGGAAAATTCACATTGTACAAAAACGGTTCTTCCGCCTGCTGCCAGGCAAGGAGCTTTTCTTTTGCCAGCCTGGCGGCTGCTGAAAAATCCATTTCTGACTGTACATCCAGCGACAAGGCGATCGATGGAATTTTATGCAGATACCCCTCAATAGCAGCACCGACCGTGCCCGAATAGAGTACATCTGTTCCAAGATTTGATCCGCGGTTAATTCCCGAAATCACCAAATCAGGTTTTTCCTCGCCCAGCAAAACCTCCAGCGACAGCTTTACACAATCCGCGGGTGTCCCGTGGATTTTCCAGGCCTTGATGTCATGAATTGACATCTTGTATTCCTCTACCTTTATCGGGCGATGCACCGTAATTGCCTGTGCCATCCCGCTTTGCTCATGGGCCGGCGCGGCAACAACAACCTCAATTTCCGCATCCTCACTTAGCACTTCGCACAGAGCCCTGATCCCTGGAGCACCAATGCCATCATCATTTACCAATAAAATCCGCACAAAAAACACCACCCTTATATTTGCCAATTGCCGCAAAGCTCTCTCCAATCAGTACATCAGACAGAGACAACGATATCGAATCCGCCTGAAAACATATACATTTAATATTAGAGGAAAAAGTGGTATCCGTCAATAATATCTGTTAAAATTGCCCTCATCAGCCCCTATTTTCCCGGCCTTTTGCAGCTAAGGCCTACGGCTCATTGTTTTTCTCAAACAGCAGGCGAATCACAGGGAATCCAGCCCCCCTAAGAGAATTTCCCCTGTTATAAAGCAAACAGCTGTTCAAAAATTTATAATAAACTTTTGAACAGCTGTTTTAGAGAACACATCCACGAAATATCATCATTATATATTACTGTTTTGCAAGCTCTGCTCTAGCAAGATTTCATTTTCTTACATTTGCCCGATCATTTTATGGGTCTGCGGAATCACCCTGACATCATCAAGCAGCGCCAAAGCCTGCTCCTGATAAGCGAGGACCGCTGCCGGCGGAGCTGCATTGCAGCCATTCGTCGGCGTCACCGGCTGAATAATGAACGGAATCGCCGGATCCACTTCATGCACTAAAGCAACAGCCCGAGAAAATTCCTCTGCCGTGGTTTCTGCCGATACGACAAGTTTTATATATAAATCCTTTGTTTTTGCCAGCTGCATAAAGGCCCGGTGCTGCTCCCAAAGGTCTTGCCCGGTAATGCTCGGCAACTTGATATCCATGCTGATGATGTCGACATCGTCGATAACCGTTTCAAGTTCATCCACCAAGGTGCCATTCGTTTCCAAAAAGACCTTGCAGTCAAGTTTTGGTGCCAGTGCATGAATAAAGTCGGCACGATACAGTGGTTCTCCACCAGTAAAACTTATCGAATGATGTCTGACCTTGAGCAAATGCTGTATGCGTTCGGTGAGCTCCTCCACGGATACCGGATTCGTCAGATGGATAAACTTGCGGCTGCCGGCATCCTCCTCCGTCGTACAATAGAGATACGGCGCATGCGATACCAGCGTGTCACAATACCGGCACTTTAAGTTGCAGCCTGAAAAGCGGACAAAAATCTGACGGCAACCGACATATTTTCCTTCCCCCTGGATCGATGAAAACACTTCTACTACATTCGCCCTCACTGCTGTTCACCTTCACTGTATATTACCGAGGATTTAGGTGATTCCCATATCTTAACATATTTAAGCCGACATGCATCATGCAGCAGTTCGCTGCCCTTCAATTCATCATAAACATATTTGGCGATATGTTCAGCGGTCGGGTTATAGCCATTCGTAAAAGCTGGCAATTCATTCAAATACTGATGATCGAGCTGATCGAGCACCCGATTGACTTCTTTTTTCATTTCCTTAAAATCCACCAGCATGCCAAGTGCATTGAGCTTATCGCCGGTAACGCCGACTTCAACAACCCAATTATGCCCATGCAGACGATGGCACTTGCCTGGATACCCTTCAATTCTATGTGCGGCTTCAAACTCTGCCGAAACACTTAATTCAAACATATATGTTCACATCCTATTATTATTGATATACAAGCAAAAAAAGATGAGTGCATGCACTCACCTTTTTTCAGCAAATTGCGGCTGTTATTTGCTTGCTTCGCGGCTCAGCATCGAATCGCCCTTTGCCTGCTGCATGAGTTCATCATAACTGACAGCCCGTGTGTGTTTCGTATGGCTCCATTCATGCTCATTGCGATGAATAAAGCCCAAAAAGACAATCGGAATCCAGCTATAGATAAATACCGGATACAACAGCAGATAAAACCACGCCTTCGGTTTTACACGGATTTTCAGCAAAATAATGATCGGCAGAATATACTGTCCGAGCATGATAATGGTCAAAAGCTCCGACGGCATAAAATTATATATATTGGTATAAAACGGCGGAAACAGGAGTTGCAGATAACTGATCACGACAAAAAAAGTCGAGAGAATCAGAAAATGCGGCTGCAATAAATGCAGGCAGCCATCAAGAATGCGGATGTCCCGCTGCTGAATCCCCGCCTTGAGCATTTTCGGAATAAAGCGGTGCGCAACATCAAACTGTCCTTGTGCCCAGCGTTTGCGCTGATTCCAGGACTGCTTAAACGTCAGTGGCTTTTCATCGTAAACAATAGCATCATGAGCCCAGGTCGTCTTAATACCTTCAACCAGGGATTTCATGGTGAATTCCATATCTTCTGTCAGGCAGGTTGCACCCCAGCCATGTTTCTTCAATACATCGGTCGTAATACACATACCGGTTCCACCCAAAACCGAGGATAGTCCAATATTGGTTTTGGCCAGATGCCAGATATGATCAATAACCCAAAAGGCAATGGCAAAAGTCCCTGACACCCAGGTATCATACGGGTTCTTTGCATCAAGGTAGCCCTGAACCAACTTGTCCCCTTTGCAGAGGCGATTGTTCATTTCCAGCAAAAAGCGCGGGTGTACGAGATTATCAGCATCAAAAATTGCTACCGCATCATATTTGCGCTCCAGTTCAAACAGTTTGGCAAACATCCACTCCATGGCAAAGCCTTTGCCAACTTTCTCCAGATTATTGCGCTGGCAGACAATTGCTCCGGCCTGCTCGGCAATCTGCGGCGTCTTATCCGTACAGTTGTCGGCAATTACATAGATATCATACAATTCTTTTGGATACTCAAGATTGTGCAGATTATCAATCAACTGCCCAATGACCTGTTCCTCATTATGGGCGGCAACGATAACAGCAAATGTTTTCTGCGGGATAAGAATTTTCTTTTCCTTTTTGCGCCACATGCCACAAAAACCAATGACAAAGTAGTACATAGTAAAGAGAAATATAATGATCTGCAGAGGAACCATTATATAGTCAAAAGCATAACTCATGGATTTTTTTCTCCTTTAAAATCCTAATAACTCAGATGTATTTTAGATATTATCCGTTTCGCCGGCCGTGCTGAATAGCGAAACGGTCGTATTCAAAATACCGAAAACAGCATAGGTGATGAATATGTCGAACAAAATTGCATTAAAGATTGCATTTTTGCCGATAATGAGAACCACAATTCCCACTGCAGCTGACAAGATCAGCGACAGCACATGCGATTTTTCACCCTTGCCTTTAAAATCCGGATAACGAACCTTGCTGACCATCAAATAGCCTACCACCATTACGGCCAAAGGCACAACAAAGCCCAGGCTATTGAGATCCACCGGCACCACAATGCACAGCATGATAAAGGTTGAAATCAGACAACCGCCAGCCGGAATCGGCAGGCCCATGAAATAGCCGTGCACAACATCCGTATTGACATTAAAGCGGGCCAGTCGCAGAGCGCCGCAGAGCGCAAACATGATCGCTGCCACCCAGCCAAAATAGCCAAATACATGCAGATAAAACACATAGATAAGCATTGCCGGTGCCACACCAAAGGAAACCAGATCGCATAAAGAATCCATTTCCCGTCCGAAATCACTGCTCACACCAAAAAACCTGGCCACGCGGCCATCAAGGCCGTCAGCAATCATTGCTAAAATGATGCATACCGCTGCTACAAAAAAATTCCCGTTAAATGTTGAAATAATCGAACACATACCAAAAACAAGATTCGATGAAGTCAGCATGTTAGGGATTAACGTTCTATACATTATCCTTTACCCTCCCGATAATCGTCTCGCCGCCGATCACTTTGTCACCTTTTTTTACCTGTACTGCTACATTCTTCGGCATTACGATCTCAGTGCAGGAGCCAAATCGAATCAACCCATATCGTTCGCCCTTGTCAAGAACATCATCCAAGGTAACCCAGGAGACAATGCGGCGCGCAAGGATTCCGGCAATTTGCGTTACCGTAACCTGTAAATTTTCATTTTCAATACCAATCATATGGCGTTCATTTTCATACCCAACCGTATCCTTGTAAGCGGGACGAAAACGTCCGCAAGTGTACTGCTGGCATTTAATCTGACCCTCAATCGGGCTGCGATTGATGTGCACATTGAACACCGATAAAAATATAATAACCTTCATTCCCGGATCAGCAACGAAATCATCGCTCTCAACCGGCACAATATCCATTACCTTGCCGTCAGCTGGAGAAACGACCAGCGAGCTGTCTGTCGGGATCTCCCTTGATGGATTCCTAAAGAAAAACATAAAAAAACCTGCCAGCACAGTTGGAACGACCGCCGCGTAAGGGCTAAACGCATAGCCAACCACTAGTGCAAGCAAAAATGCTGCAGCAATAAAGCCATAACCTTCTTTTATTATAGGAGCTCTCACCATGTGACAACCACCTCCATTTTAAAACCTTGCGATTTGTTATTTAGGGGCCGGCAAGCCGGCCACCCGCTTCTTTTGTAATTATAGTTCACCCGTTTTGCTTTGTCTACTACTTTTTACAGGCATAAACCTTGAGGACAAAGCGCGGCAAAGCCATCAGACGACCAATGCGTTTCGGCTGTAAAAGTCCGCGAAACAACCATTCGAGCTTTGCTTTTTGCATCCACCGCGGAGCCCGCTTCATCACGCCCGCCATCACATCCAGCGTACCACCAACACCGATGGCAACCGGCACCTGAAGCTCATTCAAATGACGCTTCAACCATTTTTCCTGTTTGGGGACCCCCAGGGCAGCCAACAGCAGATCCGGCTTAGCGGCCTTAATTTGCGCGATGATTTCCTTTTCATCCTCGGCTTTAAAATATCCATCCCGGACACCGACAATCTGTATCCCGGGATAATCTGCTTCAGCTTTTGCTTTTGCCTTTTCCCCAACGCCCGGCGCCGATCCAAAAAAGAAAATCCTTGCACCGCGTTTCGGGGCTCTTGCCATCAACTGCTGGGCCAAATCATAGCCGGCAACCCGCTCTGGCATAGCGACGCCCATCTGATGAGCAGCCCAAACCGTACCGGCTCCGTCCGGGACAACCAAATCTGCTTCATTGAGGATCTGCTTGAGTTCCTGGTCCTTGTTTGCCATCATAATCATCTCAGCATTTGCTGTTGCCACCAGGGCCCCGGCTTTTTCATCTATATATTTCTCTACGGCGGTAACGGCCTCTTCCATAGTCAGGGAAGCCACATTTACGTCGAGTATATCCACTTTTTGCAACGACACGTCCATACTCCTCTACGAAAAATTTATCGGTTCTATTCCCATATTGTATCATAACTTCCCATAGGGAGCAACCAGCCACCTCTTTCGCCAGGCAAAATATAAAGCACAAGATACACCCATATCTTGTGCTTTATCATTATGATAAATTATTTTTTCTTCGCGGCAATTGCGGTACGAATGGAAAGTTCCTGCAACTGCTTACCATCAACTTCCGATGGAGCCTGTGTCATCATACACGATGCACTCTGCGTCTTCGGGAAGGCAATAACATCGCGGATCGAATCGCGCTGCGCCATAATCATCACCAAACGGTCAAGGCCAAAAGCCAGTCCACCATGCGGCGGTGTACCATATTCAAAGGCATCGAGCATAAAGCCAAATTTCAAGCGGGCTTCTTCTTCTGACAAGCCCAGGGCTTCAAACACTTTTTCCTGCAGCTCACTGTTATAAATACGCAGGCTGCCGCCGCCGATTTCTGTCCCATTGAGAACCATATCATAGGCTTTTGCCTTTACCCGGCCCGGATCCGTGAGGAGGTACTGCACATCCTCATCGCGCGGCGCGGTAAACGGATGGTGCATCGCCATCCAGCGGTTTTCTGTCTCGCTGTATTCAAACATCGGGAAGTCAACCACCCAAAGGAAGGAGAGCTTATCCGGGTCAATTAAATTCCGGCGGCGTGCCATTTCAAGACGAAGTTCGCCAAGTGCATGGGCAACAACAGACGGCTTGTCAGCAATAATCAGCAGCAAATCGCCGGTTTCAGCCTGCGTAGCAGCCTGAATTTTCGCCAATATTTCATCCGAGAAGAATTTCTTGATCGGGGACTTAAGGCCTTCTTCTGCATACTGGAACCAAGCAAGTCCTTTGGCACCATAGTTGCCGACATAGTCAACAAGTCCGTCAAGTTCACGACGCGGAATAGCAGCATATCCTTTTACGTTGATCGCCTTTACCTGCCCGCCATTTTCAAGGATGGATTCAAACACCTTAAAGTCTGATCCACGAACTACTTCTGACAAATTCATCAGCTGCATATCAAACCGAAGATCTGGTTTATCAGAGCCATATTTGTCCATAGCATCTTCCCAGGTCATTCGCATCATCGGCGCCGAAACTTTAGCTCCGATGGAACGATCAAACAGTTCCGTAACCATGCCTTCCATCATTGTCAGAATTTCTTCCTGATCGATGAACGACATTTCAATGTCAAGCTGAGTAAATTCCGGCTGACGATCCGCACGCAAATCTTCATCGCGGAAGCAGCGAACAATCTGGAAATATTTCTCATAGCCGGCAACCATTAAAATCTGCTTGAAAATCTGGGGCGACTGTGGTAGAGCATAAAATTTCCCCGGGTTTACACGGCTGGGAACGAGATAGTCACGCGCGCCTTCCGGTGTGCTCTTCGTGAGCATTGGCGTTTCGATTTCCAAAAAGCCATTGCGGTCAAAGTAATCCCGCATAACCTTTGTCACCCGATGACGCAAAATAATGTTCTTTTGCATTTCCGGACGGCGAAGATCAAGATAACGATATTTGAGGCGAAGCGTTTCATCTACATCGAGGTTGTCCTGAATGTAAAATGGCGGCGTCTTTGCCTTGTTCAAAATGCGAAGTTCCAGCGAGTAGACTTCAATTGCACCAGTTTCCATATGGGGATTCACTGTCTCTTCCGAACGAGCAGAAACAGTTCCTCTGACGGCAACAACAAATTCCGAACGCAGGGTCTCTGCTTTATGGAAAGCTTCTTCCCCCATCTTTTCTTCCGAAAAGACAACCTGTACCAAACCGGAACGATCACGTAAATCAACAAAGATCAATCCGCCATGATCGCGGCGTCTTGATACCCAGCCGCACAATACCACTTCCTGAGATTCATCACTCTGACGTAACTGTCCGCAATGATGTGATCTCTTTAAACCTTCTAATGTTTCCATAATTAATCCTTCACCTCAGCGTATAGCTTATTTACTAGTTCTGACAAGCTGATTTTTTCCTGCTCGCCAGTCTGCATATTTTTAAGTACAGCACAGGACTCTCTGACTTCCTCTTCTCCCAGGATGACTGCAAATCGGGCCTGGGCCTTATTTGCCTGTTTCATCTGCGCCTTCATGCTGCGTCCGGCAAAATCCATATTCGCCGTGAGTCCTTTTTCCCGCAGCTTACAAAGAAGCTTAAAGGCCGGAGTCTGGGCCTCAGTCCCCAATGCGACCACAAAAGCATCCATGCTGTCACTGATCACCGGCAGCAGCTGCTGCTTTTCAAGCGCCAGCAAGACCCGCTCGAGTCCAACGGCAAAACCTACGGCCGGCGTAGCATTGCCACCGCATTCCTCAACAAGGCCATCGTAGCGTCCACCACCAGCAACAGCACTTTGCGCACCGAGCGGGGCATACTTGATTTCAAAAGCGGTCTTTGTATAATAATCAAGTCCGCGCACCAGCCTTGGATCAAGCTTAAACTGAACATCCGCTGCCGTCAGGCATTCCTGTAACTGGGAAAAGTGATCCTGACATTCATCGCAGAGACATTCCGTAATCGCCGGCGCTCCCACAGACAGTTCCTGGCAGCGCTCATTTTTACAATCAAGAATTCGCAACGGATTGCGTTCATAACGCGAACGGCAGTCCGGGCAGAGCCCGTCGAGCTTGTCCTTGAAAAACGCCTGCAGCCGTTCGCGATAAACAGGTCGGCAGCTTGGGCAGCCGACAGAATTCAAACTCAGTTCCAGTTCGCTAAGACCAAGCTGTTTTAAAAACTGTACCGCCAGCAGGATAATTTCCGCATCGATTGCCGGATTGCTTCCCCCCAGGGCTTCTACCCCGAATTGATGAAATTCCCGATAGCGCCCGGCTTGCGGACGGTCATAGCGAAACATGGAGCCGATATAAAACAACTTGTTAAGGGCCGCATCCGCATAGAGTTTATGCTCAAGATAGGCTCTGACAGCAGCCGCTGTATTCTCCGGCCGCAACGTAATGCTTCTTTCCCCACGGTCAACAAAAGTATACATTTCTTTTTCTACCACGTCTGTGGTCTCGCCAATCCCCCGCAAAAACAATTCCGTATGTTCAAAAACCGGCGTGCGGATTTCCCTATAGCCATAAAGGGCACAGATATCGCGCACTGTTTTTTCAATATGAAGCCAGTAGCCAACGGTGTCCGGCAATATATCTCGCGTTCCGCGTGGAGCGTTTGTCAGCATAAATGATTTCCCCCTTAATGATCAAATGCTTCAGCAAGCAAAGCCGATCGTTTTTCTATATATTTATCCACACAGTTAAGATATGTAGTTAAATCCTTGGCATTAAATGATGTCTGCAGCCGGCGTGTCAGTGGGTGTATCACCTTGGTCGTCGCTGCACCGCCAATTCCAATAATCGTCTGGTTTTCTTCCATAATCTGAATATTATACATGCTCTCAGCACCAGCGATACTACAGCCTACATTTTCCATCTGCCCGCTCATATAGCCCTGCCGGTAGAGATAATATGGCTTGAGGCCAAGCCTATCCACCTCTCTCATGGCAATAGCGAACATTTCCTGCACCATCTGATCCGACGGCAGCTCAATGTCTTCGAGCTGCAGCTTAAGACGCGATCCTTTTTTCAGGGCCAGTGCATGCAGGGTGATATCATCCGGCTCCAGAGCAGTTACTTTTGCCATCGTATCCTTGATGTCTGCCGGCGTCTCGCCGGGCAGACCGATAATCAAGTCCATATTGATATGCTTCATTTTCGCCGCCCGAAAGCGCTGAAACATCGCGACAACATCCTCCGGGGTATGGTTACGGCCAATCCGCTGTAACGTTCTTGCCTGCATGGTCTGTGGATTCACGCTGACGCGGTCGACACCATATGCCATCATCGAATGTATTTTTGCCTCGGTAATGCTGTCCGGACGTCCGGCTTCCACTGTAAATTCCATAGTCTCCGGTCCATAAAAAGATTCCCGGGCCAGCCCCAGCAATTCATCAAACTGCGCCTCCGGCAGACTTGTCGGCGTTCCACCGCCGATATAGATCGACTGGACTTTTAAGCCATGCTGCCGAATTGCATCACGGGCAGCCAGCAGATCCTGCTTTAAAACAGACAAGAATGCCTGCAGCTGCTTTTCTCCCGGCAGAACGTAAGCCGGAAAGGAGCAGTATAAACAGCGGGAAAGACAAAACGGTATGCCGATATATACACTGACGGTCCGGTCATCTGACGTAGCCAGAAACGGACGCTGCTTGAAGGCCAGCTCCGTAATCATCGCGGCCTTACCCTCACTCACCTCGTAATCATGCTGCAACCGGGCGATAATCGCTGCGGCCGCAAGCCCTTCGCCAATATAGCGGTGAACAATTTTAGTCGGTCGAACCCCGTGCAAAATCCCCCATGGAGCTTTTTCTTTCCCCAGGTCTTCGACAAATATGTGATAAAGGTTCAGCTTTATCATACGGTGCAGAGCTGCCCCCGGTCGTTCATCCGGCTCAGCTTTCGAAGTCCGGCTAAAACAAAGGTCCGCATCACCGATAAGGGTAAGCCGGGTACTCACCGACTGCACCGGCCCTGGTTGCTGTTCGTTTATAATTTCCAGCTTCTCATAAGCAAAGGGGCCCTGCTCGCTGATTTCAACTTTAAACAGCGTCAAAATTTCTTTTACAATCTTGACGATGACCTCTTTGTCGCTGTTTAAATAAAAACTTTTAATCTTCACGTTTTTTTTGGCACTCCTGACAATAGCCGTAAAATTTCACCTGATGATCTACAATTTGAAAATGACTCTTATCCGCCACATCGGTCTCCAGTGGTTCAAGCAGATCATCCGCAAACTCCTTTACTTCCCCACACTGCAGACAGATCAAATGATGATGCTGGTGCTGCGCCGGGTCGCTTCCCGCCACTTCATAACGGCTTCTGCCATCACCAAAATCCATTTTTTGCAAAATATTCAGGCTGCACAGCAGTTCCAGACTGCGATATACCGTGGCCAAGCCAATTTCCGAACGCTTATCCCGCAAGATATCGTGAACATCCTCTGCACTCAGATGCTTACCGGGGTGATCCACAAACACCTGCAACACGGTTTGGCGCTGAGGCGTCAGCTTATGCTGGCGTTCCTGCAGCTTTTTTTTCAGATCATCCATTATAACTTTTTTCGGCATGATATTTTCCCCTCTACCATCATAACTTTCCTGTCTGCAGCGGTACAGAAAATAATTTTATGATTCAAATACTATTATTCTATCAAAAACAGCCACATAATACAAAGGAAATTTCATTCATCGCGTTTTTTAAGCAAAATAGGGGTTATTTTCACGTTCCCAGCCTATTCTGGTGGAACCTCCGTGTCCCGGATAAACCGCCGTATCATCAGGAAGCAACAGCAGTTTTTGGCGAATCCCATCTAAAAGCTGCTGCATGCTCCCGCCGGGAAAATCAGTTCGCCCGACAGAGCCGGCAAACAAGGTATCCCCGCTAAAGAGAACACCATCGCCCGACAGACAGATGCCGCCCGGCGTATGTCCCGGTGTATGCAATACCGTCAACGATTCCTGACCAAAGGTCAGTACCATGCCGTCGGTCAGAAGCTCATCCGCCGGCGGAGAAATGATATTCTGATTCCAATAGACCGATAAATTTTCTTTCGCATTGCCAAGCATGCTTTGATCATCTGCATGAATGCACAATGGCACAAGAGGCAAAGATTCCTTCAGTTCTTCATTGGCGCCAATATGATCCGCATGACCATGGGTGTTGATAATATATCTGATGACAAGGCCCTCTTGGCGAATATAATCGAGAAGTTCCTGTCCATCTGCCCCAGGATCAATTACAACGGCTTCTTTCGTTGTCGGGTCCGCAGCTATATAGCAGTTGACGCCAAGCGGTCCGACCATTATCGATTCAATTTTCATCCATTATTCCTCTTTCGCACTCGATGTCATGGTTCTTGTAACACTGTAGACATCCTTTAGTCGCCTGAATTTCGTCATGATCTGTTCAAGCTGCAGGGCATTTCTGACATCAAGGCTCATCGTCACAATTGATGTCTTGTTGCTTTTATTTGCCCGGGCATAAACCGAACTGATGTTGATCTTTGATTCCGATGGCACCGCTAAAATCATCGTCAGCACCCCGGTTTTATCATTACAGGTAATATCGATAGCCACCGTATAGACCTTGTCGAGACCTATATCCCAGCTGACTTCAATGACACGGGCAAAGTCGCTGTTTTCATTGATTACATTGGAACAGTCTGAGCGATGCACCGAGACTCCACGCCCCCGGGTAATATAGCCGGTAATCGCATCCCCCGGTATCGGATTGCAGCAACGGGCCAGACGGACCAACAGTCCATCTTCCCCCTCGACAAGAATACCATGGCTTGATTTTTTCTTTTCGCCCTGCGGTCTGATTTTTTCCAAAAGCTGCGATATATCAGGCGGAGTTGCCTTTTGCACTTCTTTTTTATAAAGCTCAATCAGTTTGGTCAAAATCCCGTTAATCGTGATCCCGCCATACCCTAAGGCTGCCAGCAAATCATCCTCGCTGAGTATATTGAGCTTCTTTGCCACCAGCATCAGGCGATTTTCCTTAAGCAGTTCTTTCGGATCAAAGCCCAGTCGCTTGGCTTCTTTTTCAATCAATTCGTTGCCACGAATAATATTTTCTTCCCGTTTTGCTTTTTTGAACCACTGCCGGATTTTGTTGCGCGTTTCTGAAGACGCGACAATATTGAGCCAATCACGGCTTGGACCATTGTTTTGCTTATTCGTTGTAATTGCCACAATATCGCCGTTTTTCAGCTTGTACTCAAGCGGCACAATTCTGCCGTTGACTTTTGCCCCAATGCAGTGGTGTCCGACATCCGTATGAATCCGATAGGCAAAGTCGAGCGGAATCGAGCCCTTCGGCAAGTCAATTACATCCCCCTTAGGCGTAAAGACAAAAACCTCATCGGAAAACACATCCACCTTCAAAGCCTCTACGTATTCGCGCGGATCACTCAGTTCCTGCTGGAGATTGACCAGCTGGCGCAGCCAGGAAAGCTTCTGATCGTATTCCTTGGCAGCTCCGACGCTCTTGCCGCTTTCTTTATATTTCCAATGTGCAGCAACCCCATATTCAGAAACCTTATGCATGGTAAAGGTCCTGATTTGGATTTCCAGCGGATAGCCATTCGTGGCAATCACCGTCGTATGCAATGACTGATAGCCATTCGACTTCGGCATAGCAATATAGTCCTTAAACCGGCCAGGTAACGGTTTCCACATCGCATGGATAATTCCCAGCACCCCATAGCAGTCCTTGACACTTTCGACTAAAACCCGGACCGCCGACAGATCATAGATTTCACTGATATCCTTATGGTCACGCTTCATTTTTTTATAGATACTATAAAAATGCTTCGCTCTTCCTTGTATCTCCGTTTTTATACCAGCCTTATCGAGCTGAACCTGCAACTGAGCTGTCGACTCCTCAATAAACTGCTGTCGCTCGCGGCGCTTTTGCTTTACCTTCTCCACAAGTTCATAATAGGTTTCCGGTTCCAGGTACCGGAGGCAAAGATCCTCCAGCTCCCATTTAACATTGGAAATACCGAGCCGATTCGCCAGTGGCGCATATATCTCCAGTGTTTCCTTGGCAATGCGCTTTTGCTTGTCTTCCCGCATAAACTTGAGTGTCCGCATATTATGCAGGCGATCCGCCAGTTTGATCAAAATTACGCGAATATCCTTTGCCATTGCCAAAAACATCTTGCGATAATTTTCGAGCTGCTGCTCTTCTTTTGATTTGTATTCAATCCGGCTGAGTTTCGTAACGCCGTCAATCAGCATTGCTACCTCTTCGCCGAATAATTCGCGCATCTGTTCAATGGTATAGGTAGTATCCTCCACCACATCGTGCAATAAGGCCGCACTAATGGTCAGCGGATCAATCTGTAAATCCGCCAGAATCTTAGCCACGCTGAGCGGATGGTGGATATACTCTTCCCCTGATATCCGCTTTTGACCGGCATGGGCAGCGTGTGCCAGATCATAGGCCTGGCGAATCAGTCCAACTTCCGCATCCGGCTGATACTGCACAACAGCGTCAATGACCTCTTCAATTGTAACTGACGAATCCTCTATTTCTCTCATTTCATTCAACCCCATAAACAATATCATCACAAAGAAACAATTTTACATGGTATCATTATAACATATTTTACAAAAATCACCGCTTAATTTATCTAAGGGCGGCAAAATTGTCAATTTTTCTTCATTTGGGCCTTAGCAAAGGTAGGCGAATCCATTAAATCACACTTTCCCTTCACCTCCGGTAAAAGAAAAGATCCCTCATCCACTGGCTCTAGCAGCTTAAGTTCCTGCAGAACCTTCACGCTGCGGCGGATAAATAAACCGGAGATCGTTTCCCCATAACGGTGCTGGTACATTTCAGCCAAAAGCGGCTCCGATATAGAGACATGGTTGGCTTGATTTTTTTGTCCTTTGAGCAGCAAGAAAACTCTGCCTATTTCCTCCCGGGTCGGGAAAAGAGCTTCCGCGGGGCGCAAATCCTGCACCTTGAATTGTACAGATGTTCTCCCTTGCCAGACATTGAGTTCTGGCTGAAAGGCGACATCGAGTTCTATCCCCTGAAGTTCAGGTGCTTGTTCCCCCTTATTCCAGGCTATGGCACTGGCACTTGCCCGTCCCTGTGTCAGTTCCAGGCGCAGATGCGCCCCTTCCCGGCCCATCTTTTTGGCACTGCGCACCGCTGTATTTTGACAGGCGAACAAGGGCCGCGGGTTTCCCATACCGTAGGGCTCAAGTGCGGCCAGTTCTTCAATCAGCCGTGGTTCCACAGCATTTATCGGCAGGGATGCCTCAATGTTTAGCACAGGAATATAATCCGCCGCTGTCAATTTTGTCGCGGCAATTTCACTGAGCTTGTCGCGAAGCAGTGGTATGTTCTCCGGCAGGACGCTCAGGCCGGCGGCTTGCGCATGCCCGCCAAATCCCAGCAGAAGATCTTCACAATCAGCCAGGGCCTCATACATATGAAAGCCGCGAATGCTACGGCAGGATCCTTTGCCAATGCCGTCTTTAATGCCAATGATAATCACCGGTTTATAATATTTTTCTACAATTCGCGAAGCCACAATGCCGATAACACCTGAATGCCAGTTTTCCCCAGCTAAAACGATTACTTTCTCGCGCTCTATTTCGAGTCGTTCCAGAGCAGCTTCTGCCGCCTCAAGAATTTCTCGTTCCGTCAACTGCCGCTCTATATTTTCTTCATTGAGCTGATTGGCAATCATCCTAGCCGATGACGCATCTGTTTTTAGCAGGAGTTCCACCCCTGCTGCAGCACTGGCCAGGCGCCCTGCGGCATTAAGCCGTGGTGCCAGAACAAAACCGACATGCCCGGCATCTATTCGTTTCCCCTCCAGGTCGCAAACATCGATCAGTGCCGCCAGCCCGGCAATTTCAGTCTTATTCAGTGCCGCCAGTCCACTTTTGACAATGCGACGGTTTTCGCCCAGCAGTGGCACAATGTCAGCAATGGTTCCCAGCGCTACAAGCTCGAGATCACAGTTGAAAGTGGTCTGCTTGAGCTTTTGCCACAGTGCCTGACATAGTTTAAATGCCACGCCGACGCCGGCAAGATTTTTGTCCGGATAGGAGCAATCCTCCCGATGCGGATTGACAACCGCCAGGGCTGGCGGCAGCTCTGCACCCGGCAAATGATGATCCGTGATGATCACATCCATCCCGCGGACAGCACCGATCTCACTGACAGCACTGATCCCGCAGTCGACCGATACCAGCAGATCATGCTCCTCTGCCAGCTTTGCCAGCGCTGCCGGATTGAAACCGTATCCTTCTTTTTGCCGGTCGGGAATATAAAAATCGACGACAGCATCGAGGCGGCGCAGCGCCCGCACAAGCAGTGCTGTCGCAGTAATTCCGTCGACATCGTAATCTCCATAAATCACAATCCTTTGCCGCTCGGAGATCGCAGTCTCAATCCGCCGGACAGCCTTATCCATATCTTTAAGCAAGCCGGGGTTATGGAACGGTTGCTTCTCTACGGCCAAAAAGCGGCTGGCACTTTCCTGATCCGTAAAGCCGCGGTGCAACAAGATTCCGGCTAGAACTTCGGATATTCCAAGCTGTCCGGCTAGTATTTTTTTTTCTTCGGCATTCTCTGCCGCAAAGCTCCATATTTTTTGCATATATTTTCCTTCCTGCCGTGATTATAATGTCAAAAAACAGAGCACAGGCAAATACCCGTGCTCTGCTTGATTTTATTTAGCTGTAGCAGGCTTACCGTCCGCTGACTTTTTCCCGCCCCATTCTCTGAAATCAACCCACAGCGGGCTGGCAATAAAAATTGACGAATAGGCGCCAATCGCAAAACCAACCAACAAAGCAAAGGAGAAATCCTTTGTCGTATCCCCGCCAAAAAAATACAGGGCAAATGTCGTAAACAAGACTGTGCCAACCGTGTACAGGCAACGGGTCAAGGTCTGGTAAATACTTGTATTAACCAGAAGTTCTACATCCCCACCACGTCTAAAGTGCAGTTTCAGATTTTCCCGGACCCGGTCAAAAATAACAATGGTATCACTGACCGAGTAGCCGACAATGGTCATCAATGCCGCCACAAAAGTGACATCGACCTGTTTTTGCAGCAGAGAAAAGACGCTGAGTACAAACAAGACATCATGTACCAGGGCCAGTACGGCCGCAATCCCAAATTTAAATTCAAAACGGTACGAGATATACAGCACGATCATGCCCCAGGAAAGCAGTGTAGCCCACAGCGCCTTCCACATCAGTTCGGCCCCCATAGTAGCACCGACTTTTTCCTCTCGCAGCACACTATAATTTCCTAAAGACGACTTCATGGAAGCCATAATTTCCTTGCGGTCATTTTCTTCAAGGTCAACCGTACGAATCATGACATCCTGAGCCACGGTTGCACTGCTTTCTTCCCCGGACAGCTGGATCATACTGTTGTCAAGCTGATACTCCTTTAAAACATCCCGGACCTCGGCAATCCCGACTGGCCGCTCAAACTTAAGCTCCATAAGGGTTCCGCCGGTAAAATCAATGCTCAGATTAAAACCTCTTGTAAACATGCAGATGATTCCCGGAATAATAATCAGCAGCGACAGCGCATACCAAATTTTTCTTCTGCCAATGATATCAAATTTTTTCATTGCTATTCACCTCCGCCGCGCGGGCCGATGCCCCGTAAATGCCAGGACTTTTAAACAAGTTTGCCCCAATCAAAAGCCGCAGCATGTACTGCGTAAAAGTTGTTGCTGTAAACAAACTCAAGACTGTACCGACTCCCAAGGTAATGGCAAACCCCCGTACAGTGCCCGAACCCATAAAGAAGAGCACCAGTGCTGCCAGAATTGTTGTCGTATGCGAATCAAATATTGTCATAAAAGCACGCTTATAACCGGCTTCCATCGAAAAACGAAGGCTCTTGCCCAACTGATACTCTTCTTTGAAATGCTCGAATATCAGCACGTTGGCATCTACCGCCATCCCAATTGACAGGATAATACCGGCAATCCCCGGCAGCGTCATCGTCGCGCTGAGCATCTTCAGGACAAACAGCAGCATAAGGACGTATGCCATCAGGCTGATGTCAGCAATAAAGCCCGGCAGGCGATAAAACAAAATCATAAACAAAATAACGGCACCAATGCCGATTGCAAATGCAAATTCACTCTTGACCTTTGAATCCTGCCCAAGCGTAGGACCTACGGTTCTTGTTTCAACAAGGTTAACCTTTACCGGCAATGAACCCGAGCGCAGCATAATCGCCAGATTATGCGCCTCTTCAAGCGTTCTCGAACCGGTGATTACGGCCTTGCCGCCAGTAATCGGCTCATTGACATGCGGGGCGGTGAGAACTTCACCATCAAGCAAAATCGCAATTTTTTTGCCGACATTTTTTGTCGTCAGATCAGCAAATTTACGTCCGCCTTCATCACTGAACTCAAGTGCAACCAGGTTCTGATTACTCTGGTCTGTCTGCTCCTTGGCGTCCTTTAAATCCGTTCCCGTCAATACCGTGTTGCCAGCTTCATCCTTAAATTCCAGCATCGCTGTCTTGCCGAGAATCTGGATTGCCTTATCCGGATCCTTAATGCCCGGAAGCTCGACAATAATCCGCCGCTCACCTTCCCGCTGAATCAGCGGTTCTGTCAGGCCCAGTTCATTGACGCGTTTCTCGATAATTTTGACTACACGCTGCATGGCATCCTCATTTACTGCCGCCTGCGGAGTATCTACCCCCTCCAGCACAACATGTGTACCACCCTGCAGATCAAGCCCCTGTCGGATTGAGTATGCCAGTGGTGACACAAACGCCGCAAACCCTCCGACAATCACAACGATAAGGGCAATCAGTTTTATCAAACTGTCCTTTCTCACTCTAGTCCCTCCTATGTATGGCCCGTCAGCACATACTCTTTTATGTAAAATTCCATCGGCACTAAAAAGTACCGGACGTTTCCTGTGCTTTTATAAAAGCAATGACTTTTTCCAGCACCTCTTGCTCTGTTAGCTCATCTGTCTGAAGATATAAATCGGCATGCGCTCTGGCATCACGCAAGCGCTCATGCTGCGCCTGGAGCCGTGACTCATCCCAGTAGACCAGGCGGCGTTTTTTTATTGCCGCCAGGCTGGCGTCAATCATAATAAGCAGATCCGGCACATGCTTGTTCCAAAACTTTTTTATACAGGAATGTTCCTGCGCGACATTATAGGCATTGAAGCCTGCTGTTTTAAGACCTCGGACAAGCGTCGTCTTCCCAGAAGCACAGACGCCGACAATAGCAATCACCATCACGCCCAACCCCTCTTTAAAATGGATAAGAGGCACTTAAATGCTGTACCTTATTATTCTGTTCTGCCTTGTCACAAATCCCCATGACAACCACCGTCATATCATCCCCCGGTTTTTCGTGGTCTACCTGCAGGGCATAATCCAGAATACTTTGAGCAATAAACTCGGCATCCTCGGCAGTATTTTCCGTGATGATTTTTTCAATCACCGCAAAATCCGCCTGCGGCAGTCCGGCCTTCCGTCCAGCAGCCTGTATCCCGTCGGTATAGGACACAATCAGCATTCCCGGGGAAAAAGGCACCTCGTACATCAGCGGCTTCATATGGCGGTGAACGCCGATCGGATTGACTTCCTCATCGTATATAGACAGATATTCCTCTGTCTTTACGATGACCGGACAATTCGAATTGCGGCTGATAACAATGGTTTCCGTTTCCAGATCCGCACTGAGCACCGTAAGGGTACAGGATACCTTGCGATCTTTCATCGCATACAGATAATCATGCACCGCCCGGGCGACGGCCCCATCCCGTGCGCCATCCATAATCAGGGATACCGCCTTGTTTACAACCCAGCTGCTGGTATGATGTGCTGACAGACCACTACCCTGCCCATCGGCAAGCACAGCCGAAATCCCGCCATGGGGGCGCTCGGCTATCTCGCAGCAATCACCGGAATGCGACACTGCATATTTTTTTGTCTTAGCGATGCCAATTTTTATTTCCATAACAATCCCGCCCAGTTATATATCTTTCGGCCTGGAAGCTAGCAGCGTACAAGGCCATTTGGTAGCAGCACTGCCGTCAGTTTACAATCATGCGTCTCTGCCGGCAGGTGTTCCAGTAATTGACAGTCAAAAGCCAGTCCCAAGGAAAAAGCCTGACTGGCCAGCACAAGGTATCGGTCATAAAAACCGCCCCCCATGCCAAGGCGTCCGCCATCGCTGCTAAAGCCAGCCCCGGGAACAATTATCAGATCGACTGTTGCCGGAGCAATCACCTCTGCCCCAAACGGAGCTGTCGATATCGAAAAATCCCCCTGCGTAAGCTCCTGTAGCGAATGCAGACAAACCGCCTCCATAGTGCCAGCAGCACGATCGACAATCTGCGGTACGCAGACTGTTTTTCCCACTGCCAGCGCGTGCTCGATAATGCTGTTGGTCTGCACTTCATCGGGCATTGCCACATAGCAGAACAGGCATTTGGCCGCTTTAAACTCGGGCAGCAGGACAAGACGATCAAAAATCCTCTGACTTTGCTCTTCAATGGCGGCCGGTGAAAGCTGACGCCGACGCGCCAAAACCTGACGGCGAAGAAGCTGCTTTGCCGCTGCCGCCGGGCTGTCAGACAATACCTTACTTGGCGTCTGCTTCATCTTGTGAAACATTGGCACTGATAGAGGCCCGTGCCACCTGAATTTCAACATTATCAGCGATCTTCAGCTTTATGACATTCTCGTGAATCGCTGTAATTTCTCCATAAATACCGCCAAGCGTCAACACCCGGTTACCCTTTTTCAGTGTTTCCAGCATTCCGATACGGCGTTTTTGTTCTTTTTTCTGCGGCTTGTACAGCAAAAAGTAAAAGAGTACAACCATAAAGACAATCGGTCCGTAGGATACGACCAGTCCTGTTGTTTCTGCATCCATTGCCAAATCCCCCCTAAATCATATATTCAGTCACAGTTTTATTAATTTCGACAGCCAGCCCGGAAGTCCTTTAAAATCAATGGACATAGCCGGCTAAAAATTTCTTGCGAAACTCGACAAAGCGATCTTCAAGAATTGCCTGTCGCATCTGACGCATGAAATCCTGCAAGAAATACAGATTATGCATCGTCATCAAACGCAGGCCAAAAATTTCATTGACCCGGACAAGATGGCGAATATAGGCCCGTGAATAATTGCGGCAAGCATAACAGCCGCAATTTTCATCAATCGGCCCGAAATCATGGGCGTATTCCGCATTTTTAATCACAAGGCGCCCCTTCCAGGTCATTGCCGTGCCGTTGCGGGCAACTCTGGTCGGGAAAACACAGTCAAACATATCGATCCCGTGCATTACGCCTTCCACCAGACAATCCGGCGTGCCTACCCCCATCAGGTAGCGAGGCTTGGTCTGTGGCAGCTGGCTTACGGTGTGCTCCAAAATTTCATACATCATGTCTTTAGGCTCCCCGACACTAAGTCCGCCGACAGCATATCCCGGAAAATCAAGCTCGAGCAAGTCATTCACACTCATGGTCCGCAGATCCTTGTACATTCCACCCTGAACAATACCGAACAAGCCCTGATCTTCCCGCGTCAGCGTGTCCTTGCAGCGCTTAGCCCAGCGGGTTGTCCGTAAGGTCGATTGCTTGGCATATTCATGATCTGCCGGATATGGCACGCATTCGTCAAATGCCATGATGATATCCGCCCCGAGGTCCATCTGGACTTTGGTGGCAACTTCCGGCGACAAGAATTTTTTCGAACCGTCAATATGGGAGCGGAACGTTACGCCGTCTTCCGTGATTTTGCGCAGATCTCCCAGGCTGAACACCTGAAAGCCGCCGCTATCCGTCAAAATGGCCCGGTCCCAGTTCATAAACTTGTGCAGCCCGCCGGCTTCCTTTACGAGCTCGGAGCCTGGGCGCAAAAACAGATGATACGTATTGCTCAGGATAATTCCAGCCCCCATATCCTTGAGTTCTTCCGGGGACATCGTTTTTACCGTAGCCTGTGTGCCAACCGGCATAAAAATAGGTGTGTCAAAGGTCCCGTGCGGCGTATGAATCCGGCCGGCGCGAGCACCAGTTTCAGGGCATTGCTTGATTAATTCATATCTTATAGCAGTCAACTTATATCCTCCAGATCTTTTTTCTTCTGGCTGCCAACGAGCAGCATGGCATCACCAAAGCTGAAAAATCTATATTTTTCTTCAACGGCCTGCCGGTAAGCCGATAAAACAAATTCTTTGCCGGCAAAAGCACTGATGAGCATCAGCAGCGTTGATTTTGGCAGATGAAAATTTGTGATCATCGCATCAACGATCTTAAATTCATAGCCGGGATAAATAAATATTTCCGTCCAGCCACTGCCGGCCTCGATAACGCCTTTAGCCTGTGCGGCCGATTCCAACGTGCGAATGGAAGTTGTTCCTACAGCAATTACCCTGCCGCCGCGCGCTTTTGTCGTAGCAATAAGTTCTGCCGTTTCCGTCGGGACCGAATAGTATTCTTTATGCATGGCATGGTCTTCTATCTTGTCGACGCTTACCGGACGAAAGGTCCCCAGTCCGACATGCAGCGTCACAAACCCGAGATTGACCCCCATCGTTTCGAGTTCCTGCATCATCTCTTTGGTAAAATGCAATCCGGCGGTAGGTGCTGCTGCCGATCCCTGTTCCTTGGAATAAACGGTCTGATAACGTTCTTTGTCAGCCAGTTTTTCATGAATATACGGCGGCAATGGCGTTTCACCCAAACGATCAAGAATTTCCTCAAAGATGCCGTCATAAGAAAACCGGACAATGCGCCCGCCAAAATCGGTATGTGACAGAACCTCACAAGAAAGTTCATCCCCAAAACAGATGACATTACCAGGTTGTGCTTTTTTCCCCGGTTTTACCAATGTTTCCCATTCATTTCCATTTATCCGGCGCAATAAAAACACTTCAACCTTACCGCCTGTTTTATCACGGTGGCCGATCAGTCTGGCCGGCATAACCCGGGTATCGTTAAAAATCAGGGTGTCACCCGGCACTAAAAAGTTTTTTAAATCATAAAAATGCTGATGCTGCACGGTTTGCTGCTGGCGGTCCAAAACCATCAGCCGCGAATGATTGCGCGGTTCACAAGGCGTTTGGGCAATCAATTCTTCCGGCAAATCGTAGTCAAATTCCGATAATAACATATAATTAACTCCTAATATATCTTCTTGATTTCTATATCTGTATAATAGTGATGCAAAATCCCCTGATAATCGAGCTGTTTTGCCATCACCTGGGCTCCCCACTGCGACATACCAAGACCATGCCCCCAGCCGCGCCCATCAATGGCAATCAGTTCGCCTTCACGCCCACTGATACGGCGAATATTTTCACTGTCGGTATAAAGGCCGCGTTCCTCATACGGTGGCAAATTGACCGCAATGTCCTTTTTATAATACTGTCCAATCGGCACCGATATTTTCTTTTCCTCCGGCACAATCATCCGAATATCAAACAGTGTGCTCTTGAGCCCGAGGACACTTCGCACCTTAGCTCCAGTAAGCGTGACAGAGCCTTTATCCCCGATGAACCGCATCGTCTTTATGCGGCCAGTGGCTGACCGATCCTGATTCGCTGCGAGCTTTTCCTTAAGCGGTGACAATTCAATTGCCGCTAAATTTCCAATACTTAGTCCGTCTGCATTCAATTTTTGGGTCAGTTCTTTCGGGGTAAACTGCATTTCCCATTTTGCATAAGGTGTTGCAAGGTCATCATCCGGGACAGCTCGTAAATAGGGTAGATAGGAACCCCATACATCCTCGCTGTTTTCTGTCATACCGCCAGCGGTCGTATGAAATGAAGCATAAATGGGCTTGCCCTTGTATAGCAATGTCTCACCTCTGGTTGCATCAACAGCCGCCGTGGCATTTACCGATTCAACGGTTTTCCCCCCGTATACCTGGCAATGTGTAGAAGCACAGAGATCAAACCCTTCCGCCTCATGTTTATGCAGGCTATAGAGGGCAAAGGTTCTCGCTGCGACAGCCTGCGCCTTCAGAGCTTCTGCCGGCCAGGTGTCAGGCATTTCCTTTGGCATTACGCCGTATAAATACTGCTCAAGAGAAATTTTATTAACCGCCGTCAGGCCGCTGCCCAATACATTGATTTCAATCGTGCCACGATAGGATTTCCGGTTGACCTCAATGGCAGCATCCGCAGCCTTTTCATCCTGCGGCGTCACCAGCAATTTCTGTCCGGCAAAAGGCTTGCCGTCGACAACAACCTGCTTATCCTTCCAGGCGATAAAAATCTTTGTTCCCGCTGGGTATTGTTTATTGAAAGCAGCTGTATCCGTACTGCAAATAACAAACGGCTGTGCCGAGGATAACAGCAAACTCGCCTGCTCCTGCCACAAGCCAACCCGAACAAGCGGCGCTTCAGCAGCCGCCGCTGACCGGAGCCCCGGCAGCAACAAAAGTAACAACAAGATACTCACTATATGACGGATTCGCTTCACCGGAAACACTCCTTTTCCTCTTGGCATTATTTCGCAGACTGTTCTTTGGCCGCAGCCAACTGTTTTTTAGCTTTTGCTTCCTGACGCCGCTGCTGGCGAAGTTTTTTGCTGTAACGTTCCTCTTCACTGAAAATACAGCCGCAATAAGGCTGGCGATACAGTTCCATTTCCAGACTGATGTCTACACCAGCCTGCCAGCCTGGTCGAAAATCCTCATAGAAAAATTCAATGCCTTCTTTTTTTGCCGCCGCTATGGCGGTTTCACGCATCAATTCGTGCTGCTGATAAGGACTAACAAAAAGACTGGCGGTAAAAACTTCATAGCCGTTTTCCTTCGCGAACGCTGCCGCCTGCTCAAGGCGCCAGGTGTAGCACATCTGGCAGCGCCCGTTCGCATTCTCAGCTTCGGCACGAAGAGCTCTTGTCAAAAAATCTCGCAGCTGATAATTATCATCGACAATAATTTCCATGTCAGATTTACTGGCAAACTCTTTTGCCGTTTCAATCCGCTGCATAAATTCCTTGTATGGATGAATATTTGGATTGAAAAAATATCCGACAGGTTCATACCCGAGCTCACGCAGGCGTTTTACCGGATAACAGGAACAAGGTCCACAGCACATATGCAATAATATCTTTTTCATTTTCTCTCACCTGTCAATCTTCTATATAGGCAATCCCCATATGCTCATACCCAGCCCTCGTGACAACACGGCCACGGGGAGTCCGGTTTATAAACCCGAGCTGTAGCAGATAGGGTTCATAAACATCACCGATCGTATCGGTCTCTTCACTGATCGCCGCTGCCAGAGTATCAAGCCCGACCGGGCCGCCGGCAAACTTCAGGATCATTGCCTCGAGCATACGGCGATCCGTATGATCAAGTCCCATTTTATCAACCTCAAGCATAGCCAGCGCCTGATCGGCAACGGAATCCGTGATTACGCCGTCACCAGTGATCTGAGCAAAATCACGCACCCGTTTTAAAAGGCGGTTGGCAATTCGCGGCGTACCGCGGGATCGCCTGGCTATTTCAAGCGCACCGCGCTCTTCAATATCAATTTCAAGTATTTCTGCTGCCCGTTTAATAATATGAATTAGCGCCTCTGGTTCATAATATTCAAGTCGTGATATGACGCCAAAACGGTCGCGCAACGGCGGTGCCAAGGCCCCGGCCTTCGTTGTTGCTCCGACCAGCGTGAACGGCGCAATGTCAAGGCGAATAGAACGGGCACTCGGTCCTTTTCCGATAATGATATCCAGGGCAAAATCTTCCATTGCCGAATACAACACCTCTTCGACACTGCGCGATAAACGATGGATTTCATCAATAAACAGCACATCGCGTTCCCCCAAATTGGTGAGCAGAGCCGCCAAATCTCCCGACCTTTCAATTGCCGGACCAGAGGTCACCCTAAAGTTCACGCCAAGTTCGTTGGCAATAATTGCCGCCAATGTCGTCTTGCCTAGTCCCGGCGGGCCATAGAGCAGTACATGGTCGAGTGCTTCGCCGCGAGCCAGTGCCGCTTTGACAAAAATCGCCAAATTGTCCTTTACTTTATCCTGTCCAATATATTCATTGAGGTGCCGCGGTCGAAGACTATACTGCCATTGATCCGCCATCAGTTCATCACCGGCAACAATGCGGTTTTCCAATTCTTCCATAGTCTCAACCCCTTCCGGCAAACTCTTTTAGTGCATATTTAATAATCTCTTCAACTGTTTTCAGTTTTGTCGCCTTCTTCAGCAATGGTGTGATTTCCGCCTGTGAATACCCCAGCGACTGCAAGGCGAGCATGGCTTCGGAAATCACATCTCCGCCATCCCCATCATCACCCTCCGGCACAAACAAAGCCTCCAGGTCATCATTCGCCTGTACTTTATCCTTCAGTTCAAGCACCAGCCGCTCCGCTGATTTCTTACCAATCCCTGGCAATTTTGTTAAAATCCCTAATTGTTTCTGCTGAATGGCCCGGCATAAATTATCGACGGTTATAGCCGACAACATCCCCATCGCAACCTTTGGCCCAATACCAGAAACCGAAATCAGCTTATGAAATAAATCATATTCAGGCTGCGTATAAAATCCATATAAAAGCAGCGCATCTTCCCGAACATTCAAATACGTAAAGAGCGTCGCTTCCTGCCCCAGTTTCAACTTCGTCCGTGTGGAATCGGCAATAAATACCCGGTAACCGACGCCCTGTACATCAAGCAGGCAATAGTCCACCATCAGATGGGTGACACGTCCATGCAAATATCCTATCATAGTAGGTCTCCTTCTGCCATCATGCAGATCAAAGCTGATTCCGCCAGGCGATACTATTCATGCAGTGCGTTGTACAAATCGCCACCGCCAGTGCATCCGCGACGTCATCCGGATGCGGCGCCGCTGGCAAATGCAGTATTTTCTGTACCATGTAAATAACCTGTTCCTTGGTCGCCTTGCCGTATCCAACGACCGACTGCTTCACCTGTAACGGGGTCCGTTCGACAAGTTCCAGATTGTTTTTAGCCGCCGCCAGTAAAATAACGCCTCGTGCCTGCCCTACTGGAATGGCTGTTGTCACATTGCGGTTAAAAAACAGCTGCTCCACACCCATCACATCCGGTTTATATTCATTGATCAGCGCATCCAGCTCATTATATATTTTGAGCAGTCGGTCTTCCGCCCGGCTTTTCGGACTAGTCAGCACGGCACCATATTTTACTGCCTTTAACCGGCTGCCCTGCATCTCCACCAGCCCATAGCCGCAGATAGCAGTCCCCGGATCTATTCCCAATGCCAGCATATCTATCTATTCTCCAAACTAAAGCAATCCCTCACTTAATTCAACCTGCCTGAACAAAGTGAGGGACCTGTGCTTCTTATTTACAATCCAATTGAATTTATACTTACGCTTCTTCGTCTATATCGTAATTGGCATAAACATTTTGTACATCATCATGTTCTTCCAAAGCATCGATCAGTTTCATCACCGTATCCGCATCTTTACCAGTAAGCGTAACTGTCGTATCCGGCATCATGGTAACTTCCGCTTCAACAGTTTCAATGTTATTGTCTTCCAAAGCCTTAGCAATTGCATCGAAATCTTGTGGATCCGCTGTGATTTCAAACGAGTCCTCTTGCGCTTTGAAATCGTCAGCACCAGCCTCAAGGGCCAGCATCATCAGATTCTCTTCATCATCATAGGCCTCACGGTCGACGATGAATACGGCTTTCTTTTGGAACATCCAGCCAACACAACCGGTTTCACCGAGGTTTCCGCCATTTTTGGAAAACAGGTGACGAATGTCTGCCGCGGTACGATTACGGTTATCCGTCATGATATCAAGCATGACAGCCGTACCCGCCGGCCCATAGCCCTCATAGATGAGTTCCTCATAATTGCTGCCATCCGCGCCGCCAAGTCCCTTTTGAATGGCCCGCTGAATATTGTCCTTCGGGATATTGTTAGCCTTGGCCTTTGTCAAAGCCAGCTTTAAACGCATGTTGCCAACCGGGTCGCTGCCGCCCATGCGCACAGCCACTGTTATTTCACGGCCAATCTTCGTTGTGATCTTGCCGCGAACAGCATCATTTGCGCCTTTTTTTCGTTTGATGTTTGCCCATTTAGAATGTCCTGACATTGAATTTTCGCTCCTTCTTAAAAACTAACTTATATATTACCATATTTATGCTATTTTCGCAAAAATCATGCCCTGACCAGACGATAATACTTCTTCTTGCCTTTTTTCACGAGGGCTCCGTCTTCGCCAAGATCAGCCTCCGTTAAATTCCGGTCAGCATCGCTTATGCGCTCATCATTAAGCGACAAGCCATTTTGCTGTACCAGTCTGCGGCCTTCCCCTTTGGAGGAAAATACGCCTTCGCGCGTCAGCACATCAATAAGCTTTGTGCCAAAATCTTCCGATCGAATCTCAAGAGTCGGCACATTTTCAAGATTCCCCTGTCCGCTGAACAAAGCTTCGGCTGCCTGCTGGGCCTTTTCGGCCTCGACTTCACCATGAACAAGCTTTGTTACCTCATAGGCAAGGACTTTTTTGGCTTCATTGATTGCCTGGTCCTGAAGTGCGCCCAGTCGTCTTACCTCATCCATTGGCAGGAAGGTCAACAGCCCGAGGCATTTTTCCACATCACTGTCAGCAACATTTCGCCAGTACTGGTAAAAATCATAGGGTGAGGTTTTTTCCGGATCCAGCCAGAGGGCCCCTTTTTCTGTTTTCCCCATTTTCTTGCCTTCACTCGTTGTCAGCAGTGTAAAAGTTAAGCCAAAAGCAGCTTTCGCCTGCTTGCGGCGGATAAGTTCAACCCCGGCAATAATATTTGACCACTGGTCATCGCCGCCCATCTCGAGCTTACAACCATAACGGTTGCCAAGTTCCATGAAATCATAGGCCTGCATGATCATATAGTTGAATTCAAGGAAGGTCAGTCCGCGTTCCAGGCGTTGTTTATAGCACTCTGCCGTCAGCATCCGGTTTACGGAAAAATGTGCGCCGACATCACGCAGCAAATCAATATAATTAAGTTTTCTGAGCCACTCGGCATTATTCACCATCAGGGCCTTGTCGTCACTGAAATCAATAAACCGTTCCATCTGCTTCTTAAAGCAATTGCAATTGTGTTCAATGATCTCATCGGTCATCATTTTACGCATATCGGTTTTACCGGAAGGATCCCCAATGGTTCCCGTGCCGCCGCCGATCAGGCAGATCGGGCGATGCCCTGCTTTTTGCAGGTGGGCCATCGCCATCATGCCCATAAAGTGTCCGACATGCAGACTGTCCGCTGTCGGGTCAAAGCCAATATAAAATGTCACTTTCTCTTTTTCAAACAAATCGCGAATTTCATTTTCGTGCGTCGCCTGGGCAATAAAGCCGCGCTCTTTCAACTCATCATATACGTTCATCATCGAATCCTCCCATAAATAACCAACAAAAGCTGCATCTTATATTTTAATTTTTCCCTTTACCAGCTGTCCCGCTGAGTTCAGGTGCGGGCGGTGCCGGAAGTGCCGGCTGGCTGGCGCCATCCTTCTCACTGTCCTGCGAATCAGCATTGCCCTGTCCCGGCTGAGCCGCCGGTGTCTTGCCGGCTGCCTTAGCCTTATCTGTTTTATTTTTATCAGCCGCAGCTTTATCCGTCTTGTCCTTGGATTTATCTGTCGGCTCAAGTTCTGTCACCGGGTCGTCGACCGTCACGCCAGCCGGGCGAGAGAAATCACTGGCCTTGATTCCGGCAAGCGCTTTTTGCATAAAGGTGCGCCATATAACAGCCGGTGTTCGCCCGCCAGTCATGCCGTTCATCACGGTATTGTCATCATTTCCAATCCAGACGGCAGCAACAAGATCTGGTGTATACCCGACAAACCAGGCATCCTTGTAATCACTTGTCGTACCGGTCTTACCAGCCGCCGGACGGCCGATATTAGCAGCGCCACCGGTGCCACGGGTAATAACTCCTTTGAGCATATCCGTCAGTAAATACGCACTTTTCTCGCTGATAACGCTTCGTTCCTGGTGTTCTGCCTGCTCGATCACCTTGCCGTTACGATCGACAATTTTTACGATGACAACCGGGCTCGTATGAACCCCCTTATTAGCAAAGGTTCCATAGGCGCTGGCAAGTTCAAACGGCGTAATACCCTTCGTGAGACCACCCAAAGCCGTTGCCAGATTGCGGTCGTTTTGCGGCCCATTGAGCACCATGGAAGAAACTCCCATTTCCTGGGCATAATAAATAGGCTTGTCGATGCCGACCTTCTGCGCGATCTTAACCGTCGGCACATTGATCGAATTTTCGGCAACGGTGCGCATTGTCACCTTGCCGCTAAAGCTCCGCTCATAGTTTTGCGGCGACCAATCGCCAATCGTGATCGGACTGTCTTCAATGATTGTACCTGGCGTCATTTTGCTTTCCAGACCAGCCGCAAAGACAAACGGTTTAAATGCCGATCCCGGCTGACGCTCAGCCATAACAGCCCGGTTGAACTGATCACTGCCGCGTCCGCCAACCATAGCTTTCACATAGCCAGTTCCTGGTTCAATGGCAACCAAGGCCCCCTGCGGCTGCTGCAAGCCATTGGCATCTGTATAGTAGTTTGGCAGCTGCTGCATCGCGGCTTCGGCAGCCTTTTGCATGTCAATATCAAGCGAGGTATAGATTTTCATACCATCCTTATAGACAGCATCCGCCCCATACTTGTCGATCAGTTTCTGCGTCACGTAATCAATAAAATAGGCGGCAAAGGAACTGTCACCCTTGGGATTCTTTTTGACCAGCTTTAAAGCTTCCTGCTTCGTCTTGCTGGCTGTAGCAGCGTTAATATATTGGTATTTTTCCATCTGATCCAGAACTACCGCCTTGCGCTCATTGGCCGCGGCAAGGTTGTTTAATGGGGAAAAATAATTCGGGCTCTTCGGTATTCCCGCCAGCATGGCACATTCTGACAAATCGAGATCCTCGACATTCTTGCCAAAATACGTCTGCGCTGCGGCCTGAACGCCGTAAGCTCCCTGCCCAAAATAAATCTGATTCAGATAAAGCTCGAGGATTTCCTGTTTTGTATACTGTCGTTCAAGCTGCAGTGCCAAAAACATTTCCTGGATTTTTCGTTTTAAAGTCCGCTCCTGTGTCAGATAAGCATTCTTTGCCAGCTGCTGCGTAATCGTACTGCCGCCTTCTGACACTCCACGATCGGAAATATTAGACCAGACCGCGCGCAAAATGCCCCGCGGGTCAATCCCGGAATGTTCATAAAACCGGGCATCCTCGACAGCTACAAATGCATTTTGCAAATTTTTAGGAATTTTATTCAAGCTTACCGGCACCCGGTTTTCCGCCGCATGCACATTGGCAATCAAATTGCCGTTGATATCATAGATCTGTGACGATGCGGGCGGACGGATGTCATCAGCCAGATTTGGTTTTGTATTTATGCTGGCGGTAAGAAAGCCACAGCCGACCCCGACAATCATAACACTGAAAATTGTCGCAATGCCGAGAAGCGTCTTCTTTAGGCTGCCGCTTTTAGGCGGAGCATCTTGCCTACGATTGTTACTGCGTTTCTCCATGAAGGATCCTCCTTAAAATCAATGATTGTTTCTCATTGTATCACAAAACACGAGATTTTAGCATCCCTATTTTAATTCTACAACAGTAACTCCCGATCCGCCTTCATTTATATCACCTAAGGTCAGGCTCAGCACATTTTTGTGTCCTTTCAGGTAGGCCTGAATTCCCTTGCGAAGAGCACCTGTACCCTTGCCGTGAATGATCAGAACCTGCGTCATGCCGGACAAAACGGCATCATCCAGATATTTTCCGACAACGTGCTCCGCCTCATCAACCAGCATCCCCCGAATATCAATTTCACGCCGGATACTGCTTGCTTTAGTTACAATTCCTGTCATTTTCGGCGGAGCTGTTTCCGCTTTAAGCGAAGGTGCACGCTCGACAAACATGCATTTATTTGCCTTTACATTCATCTTCATACTGCCAAGCTGAACTTCAATTTCCTTGCCACTGAGGGAAAGAACCGTTCCTTTTTGGTCGAGCGAGGGCACATAGACAATGTCACCTGGCGACAGTTCCGTCAGCCGCACCGGCTTTGTATACGCTTTTTGTTTAAGCACAGCGGTACTCGTCCGCTCCACGCCTGCCTTTATGCGGCTGCGGGCGTCCTCAATCGCCAGTTGCCGCTTTTGGATCCCCTGATCATTAAATTGCTCCTTAAGGCTTTTGATGATCTGCTCGGTTTCACGTCTCGTGCGCCGCACAAGAGCAGCACTGTCCTCTTTTGCCTTGCGCATAACCTGTTCCTTGCGTTTTTTCAGCTCTTCCTGCATTGCCGTCATCTTTTGTTCCAGCTGCTGGACTTTTAGCTGGCGCTCGGCAATATCTGCATTGCGCTGCTCGTACATCATCTTTTCCGCCTCAAGCGTATTGAGCACATTTTCAAATTGGGCATGATCGGCCTTGATCAGCTGCTGCGCCCTCAGAATCAGCGACTGGTTGAGGCCGAGCCGGGAACTGATGGCAAAGGCATTGCTGGCCCCAGGAATCCCTATCAAGAGACGATATGTAGGGCGCAAAGTCTTTATATCGAATTCTACGCTTGCATTTTCTATGCCTTCATGAGAGTACGCAAAAGTTTTCAGTTCACTGTAATGCGTAGTCGCCAGTACCTTGGCACCAACCCCCAGCAAATGTTCAAGAATCGACATTGCCAGTGCCGCCCCTTCTTCCGGATCCGTCCCGGCACCAAGCTCATCAAGCAGCAACAGGTCATTGGCCTCCACTTCGGATAAAATTTTCACCAAATGGGTCATATGCGCCGAAAAGGTACTGAGGCTTTGCTCAATACTCTGCTCATCGCCAATGTCGGCAAAAACCTGCCGATAAACAGCAATCTGAGCCCCCGATTGAGCCGGAACAAAACACCCGGACTGCGACAACAGAACCTGCAGCCCCAGGGTCTTCATGCTGACCGTTTTTCCGCCGGTATTCGGTCCAGTAATCAGCAACGTATTAAAATCACGGCCAAGAACTATATCTATCGGCACGACTTTTTCTCTATCAAGCAGCGGATGACGGGCCTGACAAATCTCTGTATACCCTTGTGCATTGAGCAGCGGCCTTACGGCATCCATATCCTGTGCCAGGCGAGCCTTGGCAAAGGTAAAGTCAAATCGGCCAAGCAGCTCACTGTTGGCCAAAAGAATCTCACTGTTTTGGGCGATCTGCAAAGACAGGGATTTTAAAATTCGTTCACGCTCACGCTTTTCAGCAACCAGTAACTGCTTAACTTCATTATTAAGTTCAACAATGGCCATTGGTTCTATAAACAGGGTAGAGCCACTGGCCGACTGGTCATGAACAATCCCCGGGAAAAACTGACGGTATTCCTGCTTAATCGGCACAACATACCGGTCCCCACGCATCGTAATAAGAGTATCCTGAAAATATTTTTGATACTCCGCTGCGCGCAAAATGCCGTTGAGACGATCTTTGATCCGGCTATAGGAGGATTTAATTTCCCGTCGAATGCGTTTTAGTTCAACACTGGCATCATCACGCATCTGCCCATGCTCATCAATGACATGATTCAGATTGTTCTCGAGTTGTCCGAGAATTTCGATGGCCTGGGCCCAGCCCTTGAGCAGCAAAGTCTCATCATTTGCTTCCATTTCTTTAAAAAAGCGTTTGATATTGCGCATTGCATACATCGTACTTATGATGTCGACAAATTCAAAATCCTCAAGAACGGCTCCCATTCTCGTTTTATGCAGAAATTTTCGTATATCGCGGATGCCGCCAAGCGGGGGGGCCGCTGTCTGTAAAACGGCAACCCCAGCAGCAGTTTCCTGCTGACGCTGCTCAACTTCATCGATTTCGCTGCTCGGCAGCAGCTGCTGCGCCAATTCCTTGCCCAGAGCCGAGCTCGCCTTATCAACCAAGAGATCAATAATGCGGTTATATTCTAATGCTTTAAGTACAGCTTCTTCCATTTTTTCACCCTTATAATACACCACGGAAATAATGTCCGCGGGTAATCTGGCCGCCTTCGGCCTTTTCCATTTCGCCGCCTCTGAACAGAGGATGATCTCCGCCCAAATCAAGCAATTCACGGTAAATTTTTGTTGTCTTTCTCACCTGATTGGCATCCATATACTTGCCTTCAATCCGAACCCGGTCAATTCCGAGCGGGCCAAATTTCATAACATGCGGCATCATACTGAGCTCCTTGCCGTTTAGTACATGCATATGACAATACTGATCGGTAACCAGCGGAAAGTGTTCCTCTTTACGGTCTTTCAGCCAGTAGCTCTGCTTGGTACAAGGCTGGGTACAGGCCCCCTTGTCAAGGCCACCCAAAAAGCTTCCCATTGCACAGTACTCAGAAACCATCAGTTCAAGATTTCCATGGACAATACACTCCAGCGGCAACGGACTGAGTTTAGCAACCTGTTCAACCTGTGCCAGGGTCATTTCCGGTGACAAAACAGCAGCATCAACCCCGCATTCCTGCAAGAATGCCAAAGCCAGATGGTTATAAATATTTAAAGAAAAATCCGCTTGCAAGGAAATATCGGTAATTTCACGAGCCAGCGCAATCCCTCCTATATTGTGGACATTAATCTGGTCTGGGCGAAGCTCCGCAAACATTTCCAGCTGGCGTTTAAACCCTTCCCACTGCCCCTGGCGGACAATTCGCGGGGTATTAAAATTTATCTTTTTCCCGGCTTCCCTAGCCAGTTCACCGGCCTCACGATACATTGCCGGTGTAATATTTTCATGATGATAGGACTCCCCACCAAAGAGAATTCGATCAGCCCCGGCTGCCAAAGCCGCTTTAACCTTTGCCACTGTATCAACATGGACCACAAGCGCCGCTGCTGTTTTGACGGATCGCCGCGGACAAGAGAAATATCTCTGCCTCACATCAACAGTTGGCGGCAATACCGGCCGTTCAAAAGGTTCCAGGCGGGCCTGCATCGCCATCTCAACTGCTTTTCGGCGCGCTTCATTGATTTCACTGACCGGCACCATGACTTCACCTTTAATATCACAGGTTAATTCAGCCAGATGATATACCGTTGTCCCCAGTCTTTCCACCTGTTTGCGCACAGTATCTTCATTCAAAGGACGTTTCAACGCTTTTTCGCCGATAAAGTCCGTTTCACCGTACCCTTTATAACCATCAGCATCCATGACTGCAATGCGCAGCGGCTGTCCAATCGCGGCTTCCACCCTGGCTGCAAGATCAATCCGGCGCACCGGAGCTCCGGTATTAAAAAAAGCCCGGGCCCGATCCATCATTGCGGCATCAAACACCTTAAAGGCCCGGTCATGATCGCGCACCGGTGTGTTCAGGGCAAAAGAAACCTCCTGATTGCCCTCAGCCCTAGAAACCTTCTTCCCTCCAACCCACATTTCGCTGATAGTGGCGGTAACTCGTCCGCCAACCTTAACCCAAAAATCAATGATATCATTGATGTTAAGCTCCTCGGCCAACTTTATCGTAACCTGCTTTGTCTTCATGTCATAGCGGACAACTCTTCCCGCTAAAACACCGCGATTGTTGGGGCGGCGATCACTCATCATCTCCCGGCTTGGCTTTCCCGTTAAATAGGCAGCTGTAAAATCACGGTTAAAAATCTGCAGTAGATTTTTTTGATCGGCCATTTCCACCTGATACGGCAACGCTGCCGCCAGACAGGAATCGACACTGCGCCGGTACGCATCCACAACAGTCGCGACATATTCAGGCCGCTTCATTCGGCCTTCTATCTTTAAGGAAGCTACTCCCGCTTTTATCAAGTCCGGCAAAACATCAATAGCCTTTAAATCACGGGGACTCAGCAGATATTGTCCGGCATCGGCCTTCGCCAGTACATCCTTATCGTCTTTATCAACCAGGGTATACGGCAAACGGCACGGCTGAGCACAACGGCCGCGATTGCCGCTACGTCCACCAATCATACTGCTCATCAGACATTGTCCTGAATATGAAATGCATAATGCCCCATGAACAAAGACTTCAATTTCAGCCTTACTATTGGCACATATATACTCTATGTCAGGCAAAGAAACCTCTCTTGCCAAAACAACACGCGAAAAGCCCAGGCGTTCAAGTTCCTGAACCCCGGCCAAGTTATGCACGGTCATCTGCGTGCTTGCATGCAGCGGCAGTTCAGGCACAACCTCCCGCGCCAGTTTAACCACACCAAAATCCTGAACCAGAACCGCATCGGCTCCAGCTTCATATAAAAACCGCAAATAATTGGCCAGCTGCACCATTTCTTCATCACCAACAATCGTATTGACCGTCACATGAACCCGAACCTGACGCATGTGGGCAAACTCAATTGCCTTTTTCAGCAGCTCTTCATCAAAGTTACTGGCATAAGCCCGGGCCCCAAACATCTGCCCGGCAAGATACACAGCATTCGCACCACTCTCCACCGCCGCTACAAGAGATTCCCAGCTGCCGACCGGAGCTAATAATTCCACCAAAAAAATCCTTCCTTCCCCATCGAAAAGCATATACATACATGCCTTATCCTGCCGCACACTTTTCGGCCCGGCAACACGAATCACTTTATATTATAGTCGATTATAACATGCAAAAATATTTTTAGAAAGTTTGCCCCTGCCCTCATCACCGCGAAAGCAAGTTGCACAACTTATCTATTATACCAAATTTCCGCCGAACAAACAAAAAGCATCCGCATGGATGCTTTTTGTAAATTATTCTTTTTTCAAAAACGCCAGCAGGTCTTCATAATCTTGTTTCAGCTTTAAATATTCATCACAGATATTCATGGCCGCCAGCACGGCAACGCGATTGGTCGGCAAAGGGCGGGTACCGTTTGTCAGGCTCCGCATCTGTCGGTCGACCATGCGGGCAAGCCGTTTCACTCGTGCTTCTTCCATATCGCCCTTCAATGCATATGTATCGCCAAAAATTTCTACTGTAACCTTATGTTTATCCATTTGCTTCACCTGTACATTCACTTTATATAGTAATGAAGATGTTCGGCCTGACACGGATAAATTCCTGCCATCGGCCAAAAAAAGCAGACCGCCGCCATGTACTGTCACGGACAGCGGTCCAGACCTTGCTGATTAGCTTCTCAACTTGGCCGCAAATGTTTCTTCCACTTTTTTCAATATTGTACCAAACGGGACTTCCACATCTTCATCCGTCAGTGTTTTATCAGCCGATTGGAACTGCAGCGAGAAGGCCAGGCTCTTTTTCCCCGCTTCAATCTGCTCCCCGGTATAGACATCAAACAAACGGACTTCCCGCAGGAATTTCCCACCGTTTTGAACAATCAATTTTTCAACAGCGGCTGCACTCACCGTCTCATCAACCAGCATGGCCAGATCCCGGCTGCTTGCCGGATATTTCGGCAATGACTGGTATTTGAACGTCACCGCTGCATATTTCATCAAAGTCGCTACATCCATTTCAAATACATACATCTTCTTTGTGATGCCGAACGCCGCCAAAACCGCCGGGTGAACCTCACCAACAGCCGCAATAACCTCACGGCCCTTTTTGAAGAACGCCGTTTTCCCCGGATGCATCGCATAATGTTCACCAGCGTCAACCGTATACTTGCCGATCGCAAGCTGCGCAAGCAGTTCTTCCACTACACCCTTGGCATCGTAAAAGTCAACCTGCTCATTTTTCTGATTCCAGCCGACAACATCGCGTCTGCCAAGCATAGCCCCGGCAAGCTTTAATGTCTGCAAAGGCTGTTCCGTTACCGGAAGTTCTTTTGGCATAAATACCGGAGCAACTTCAAATAACTGAATGTCTTCGTTTTTCCGTGACAAATTGCGAGTAACGTTTTCAAAAATACTGCTCAACAGCGTCGTCCGCACGAGCGGATATTCGTCTGTAAGCGGATTCATGATCGGTACGGCTCGGCGCAGTTCACTGTCCGCCGGGATATTGAGCTTGTCAAACATGGACGGATGCGTAAAACTAAAGGATACCGTTTCACAAAGGCCAAGACTGCTGAGTGCCTGGCGAATTTTATCAGTAAAGATCTGATTTTCTCCCTGGGCCCCCTGCAAAACACTCCCGGACGGCAAGGTAGCTTCTATGTTGTCAAACCCATAAATTCGGGCAATTTCTTCCGATATATCTTCCATGCAGGTAACATCATAGCGCCACGATGGAACCGCCGCTGTCAGTTCCTGACTGGCCGTATCCTTAATTTCAAACGCGAGCTTTTGCAGAATCTCACATATCAGCGATTGCTCGATTGCTGTCCCGAGACGACGATTAATCTGTTCGGCAGTAAAGGACACCGTCACCGAGGCTTTAGGCGCCGGATAGACATCAACCGCACCCTGGCAGACAGTAGCTGCGCCCATATCCTGCAGCAACTGTGCCGCCCGCTCAAGTGCCCGTAAGGTTCTCGTCGCATCGGTTCCGCGTTCAAAGCGACCCGAGGCTTCAGAATGAAGGCCGCAGGCTCTGGCTGTCCGGCGAACACTGGCGCCATTAAACGCTGCCGCCTCCAAAACGATCGTCTGTGTCTTGTCCGTAACCTCAGTTTCAAGGCCGCCCATGACCCCGGCAAGTCCAGCGGCTTTTGTCTTATCAGCAATGACAAGCATTTCGCCGCTGGCCTTACGGGTAGAATCATCGAGCGTATGAATCTCTTCACCAGCAACAGCCCGTCGTGCTGTGAGCACCTGCCCGTCGATTTCGTCATAATCGTAAGCATGCATAGGCTGTCCAAGTTCAATCATAACAAAGTTCGTCACATCGACAACATTATTGATGGGACGGATCCCGGCTCCTTCAAGACGCTGCTGCATCCATTCCGGCGAAGGTCCTACCTTCACATTTTTCAGTACACGGGCCGAAAAACGCGAACACAACTCCACCGCATCAATGCGGATATCGATCAGATCTGCCGCTTTTTCCGGCTGATCTTCGCGAACACAGATTTCCGGCCAACGTGGTTTATTTCCGGTAAGAACAGAAATCTCCCGCACCAGGCCCCATACACTGAAGCAATCTCCACGATTGGCGGTCAATTCAAATTCCAACACGACATCATCCAGTCCCAGAATATCCTTCACCGGCTGCCCGACAAGTGTATCCGCCGGCAAAATAAAAATTCCGTTTTTCTGGGAATCCGTCAGTTTTTCCAGATCGAGTTTGAGTTCCTGCGCCGAGCAAAGCATGCCATAGGACATGACCCCGCGCAGTTTCCCTTTTGATATCTTTAATCCGTTTGGCAGGTGGGCCCCTACCATAGCCACTGGTACAACCTGTCCTTCGGCCACATTCGAAGCCCCGGTAACAATAATGATCGGTTCCGGCGCTCCCACGTTCATGGTGCAAATCTGCAGATGATCCGAATCTTGATGTTTTTCAAGCTTTTCAATCCGCCCGGTAATAACTTTTTCCAAACCTTCCCCCGGATCGACTACATTTTCAACCGGAATTCCAGCCATCGTCAATTTGTCCGCGATCTCAAGCGGGGTTTCTTCAAAATCTATATAATCTTTCAGCCATTTTATTGATACTTGCATATTCTCTCTCCCTCCGCAAATCCGTATTAAAACTGACGCAAAAATCGCATGTCATTGTCAAAGAACATCCGCAAATCATCGATGCCATAAGAAAGCATTGCGATGCGTTCAACCCCAAGGCCAAAGGCAAAGCCACTGACAACCTCAGGATCATAGCCACTCATTTCAAGCACATGTGGATGCACCATTCCGGCCCCGAGAATTTCCAGCCAGCCAGTCCCCTTGCAGACACGACAACCTTTTCCCTGGCACATGACACAGGAAATATCGACTTCAGCACTTGGTTCCGTAAACGGGAAAAAGCTTGGACGAAACCGCACGCCGATTTTATCATTGAAAATCTGATGCAGAAAAAGTTCCAGTGTCCCCTTCAGATCAGAAAAGCTGATGTTTTTATCGATCACAAGCCCTTCTACCTGCGTAAACATCGGAGAATGTGTCGCATCATAATCATCCCGGCGGTAAACCCGCCCCGGAGCAATCATGCGAATCGGACTGTTGGGCTCATGACTTTGCATCGTCCGCGCCTGCACCGGCGACGTTTGCGTCCGCATCAAAATATCTTCTGTTATATAAAAGGAGTCCTGCATATCGCGGGCCGGATGATCTTTCGGCAAATTCAGTGCTTCAAAATTGAAATAATCCCGCTCAATTTCTGGACCTTCCTCAACGGAGAAACCCATCCGCAGGAAAATATCCTTTATCCGGTTCATTGTTATCGTCAGCGGATGTAAATGTCCAAGCGGACGCGTGCGTCCCGGCAATGTAACATCAATTTTTTCTGTCGCCAGCCGCTGCGCCAATTCAGCTGCCGTAAGCTCTTCCTGCCGCGCTGCCAAAAGAGCCTCCAATTCCTCACGCGTTTCATTAACCAGCTGACCCACTCGCGGGCGCTCTTCCGGGGTCAATTTCCCCATGCCACGGAGAAGTCCGGTCAGAACACCTTTCTTACCCAGGTATTTAACCTTGACGTCATTCAAGTCAGTAAGGGACTTTGCTGCCTGAACCAAGCCAGCAGCCTCTTGTTTTAAATCTTCTAATTGCTGTTCCATAAGTACCTCCTAAATTAATCAGCCTGAAAATAGAAAATAAAAAAACTCCCGCCCCGGCAAGGGGCGAAAGTCATATTTCGCGGTACCACCCTAATTGATACTCTGTTGCGTTAACGCCGCCAGCGCTCCAGCTAAAAAAATTCACCGAAGAAGCTCCGAAGTGAACTTCAACCATCTGTCTTAATACTGCTCTCAGTCACGGCAGATATCTTCCTGTATAAGACGCCAACGGCTTACTCTCTTCCTCATCGCCCAAGTTATATAGGTATAAAATATATTATATCATATCGCAAAAAAAAAGACAAATTTTACTTGTAACGCTGGCGCAGCCCTTCATACAAAAGCACGGCTGCCGCCGTTGCCACATTAAGTGATTCTGATCGTCCGGCCATCGGAATAAATACTTTTTGATCAGTCTTAGCCAGCAACTGTGGGGAAACCCCTGCACCTTCATTGCCGAGAACAAGTGCAACCGGCACCGTAAAATCAAGTGAAAAATATGGCTGCGCCTGTGCATCCAGAGCGGTTGTAAGCAAAGAAATCTTATGCTGTGCCAAAAAATCGATCACTTCATCCTGACGAACGCCAGTAACTACCGGCAGATGAAACAACGACCCCATCGTTGCCCGAACCGTCTTCCCGGCATAAATATCCGCCGAATTCTCCATCACAATGATGCCACTGCAGCCAGCGGCATCAGCCGTCCGAATGATGGTGCCAACATTCCCCGGGTCCTGCAATTGGTCAAGCACTAAAATAAAGGAGGCTCCTGCTTCGTCAATAACCGAGGACAGCAACGGGTTACTGTTTTCAAGCACAAGCAAAAAACCCTGCGGCTGCTGCGTATCGCTGATTTTATTGTAAATTTCTTCCGGGACCTCAAACACCGGACACTGCCGCGCTTCAAGCTGCGACAATAGCGTTTGAACGCGTGTATTCTTAGCCGCCGCAGCCGTACAAAGGCCGAAACGACAGGGCCACTTAGCCTCTACAGCAGCTTCTGTAAGCCGGATACCCTCCGCAATAAAAAGCCCTTCCGCATCCCGGTGCTTCTTTTGCTTCAGACTTGCCACCAGCTTGATTTTTTTGTTGGCACTGCTAGCAATCACTTCCACTATTTCAATGCCTCCAAGCTGTTGATCCCCTCATTGCTGCCAACAACAATCGCAATATCCCCCTGCTGCATGCGCTCTGTCGGCTGGGGCGATATAAGCAGATTGTCCCCGCGCTTGATGGCCACCACATTGATGCCGTATCTGGCCCGGATATCAGTTTCCGCCAGCGTTTTGTTCAAAAACGGCCTGGGAATTGTAATCTCCACAATGCTAAATTGTGGTGAAAGTTCAATATAATCCATGACATTCGTCGATGCCAGATTATACGCAACCCGCCGGGCCATATCACGCTCCGGAGAAACCACGCGGTTAGCCCCTATTTTTTCCAATAACTTGCTCTGTAGTGAGTTACGGGCAATGGATACAATATATGGCGCTCCGATCTCCTTGAGCTGCAGTGTCGTCAAAACATTGGCCTGCAGATCCTCACCAATTGCGACGACCACAACATCAAAATTCAAAATGCCCAAAGCCCGCAAGGCATTTTCATCGGTCGTATCTGCCTGCACGACATGGGTAACCTCATTGCTGAAATCCTGTACCTTCTGCATGTTTTTATCGACAGCAAGTACCTCATATCCCATTTTGTAAAGCGCTTTGGCCATATTGCTGCCAAAACGTCCCAGTCCAATAATCGCAAACTGTCGGTTTTCTTTTTTTGTACTCATCTGGACAGCTTCCTTTCTTTTATCAGCTGATAAAGCTTTTACTAAAAAATACAAGATGCATCCCGGCAAATCCTCTATTTCACAGTAAAAAACAAATGATTCTGCGGTTAAAAAAAGAGGCTGTCAACGCAGCCTCTTTTAACCATTCTTATTTCAACTGTTCTTTTGCAACTTCTACAAGCTGTGCAAATGCTTTTGCATCTGTTACAGCGAGATCAGCCATCATTTTGCGGTTGACTTCAACGCCAGCCTTGGTAAGACCACTGATCAAACGGCTATAGGACATTCCATTGATGCGGGCCGCTGCATTGATGCGGGCAATCCACAATTTACGGAACTGGCCTTTTTTCGCACGACGGTCACGACGAGCGTAGTAAAGACCTTTCATTACGGTTTCATTGGCTTTTTTGAACTGTTTGCTCTTTGCGCCTCTGTAACCTTTGGCTAATTTTAAAATTTTCTTATGACGTCTATGTGCTGTCACGCCTTTTTTAACTCTTGGCATGGTTCGTTCCCCCTAATTGTCTTTTATTTTTAAGCGTACGGAAGCATTTTGCTTACACGTTTATGATCTGCTGTAGCAACGATAGCTGCTTTACGCAGGTTGCGTTTGCGTTTTGGAGATTTCTTTTCTAAAATATGGCTTTTGAAAGCTTTGTTGCGGTTAAATTCACCACTACCAGTTACTGTGAATCTTTTTGCTGCAGCTCTGCGTGTTTTAATCTTTGGCATTGCTATTTCCTCCTTTAATTTGCGCCTTTGGTGCTAAAATCATTATCATATTTTTACCTTCAAGTTTCGGATCGCGTTCGACGGTAACCAAGTCTTTCAACTCAGCTGCCACTCTCAGCAATACTTCCCTGCCCAATTCCTGATGAGACATTTCTCTTCCGCGGAACATAATGGTAACTTTAACCTTGTTTCCTTCTTGGACAAAGCGAAGAGCATTCTTCAACTTGACGTTAAAATCGTGATCTTCAATATTCGGGCGAAACTTCACTTCTTTGAGTGTAATGACTTTTTGTTTCTTTTTCGCCTCTTTATCGCGTTTCTGCTGTTCATATCTGTAGCGGCCAAAATCCATAATACGGCACACCGGCGGTTTTGCCTTCGGCGCAACCTCAACCAGATCAAGATGCTGTTCTTCCGCCAGCTGCAAAGCCTCACGTGTAGTCATGACTCCCAGCTGTTCACCGGTAGAGCTCGTCACACGGACTTCACGAACGCGAATATCGTCATTAATTCTTAATGTTTCTTTACTAATAGAAACCCACCTCCTAATATATACTTGTTGAAAAATAAAAAAGGGCGGCTCGCAGCCACCCTGAAATACCAAACAATCTGGAAAGATCAAACCAAACTGACAATGTATCAGTTGGTGAGAAGCGGTGGCCTCTGCTTAAATTACTATATTAGAATAACACATTGAATTTTCGGTGTCAATCTATTTTTATGCTTTTGTTGCGATTTTTTCCTGTACTTCTTTAATAAAATCAGCACCCGTCATCACAACACTGTTTTGTTCCCCATGCTTGCGGACTGCAACTTGTCCATTTTCAACTTCCTGATCGCCAACAACAAGCACATATGGCACTTTTTTGATTTGGCTTTCACGAATTTTATAGCCGACTTTTTCATTGCGGTCATCGACTTCCACCCGAATTCCAAGGTCAAACATCTGGCGTTTTAGTTCATAGGCATACTCGGCATGCTTGTCTGTGATCGGCAAAATTCTGACCTGAACCGGTGCTAACCAAACCGGGAAGGCCCCCGCATAGTTCTCGATCAAAATACCAATAAACCGTTCAATGCTGCCATATACGACGCGGTGAATCATAACCGGACGATGCTTCTGCCCATCCTCACCGACATATGTCAGATCAAACTTCTCCGGCATCAGCATGTCGAGCTGAATTGTTCCACACTGCCAAGTCCGGCCAATGGAATCCTTGAGATGGAAGTCAATTTTCGGGCCATAAAAGGCGCCGTCGCCTTCATTGACGACATATTTCAAGCCGCGATGATCAAGTGCGTTGCGCAGTGCCGTCGTAGCCATTTCCCAAATATCATCCGAGCCCATCGAATCTTCCGGACGCGTGCTGAGTTCCGCATGGTACTCAAGGCCAAAGGTACTGTACACACGGTCAAACAGATCGATAACCTTCTGGATTTCTTCCTCGATCTGGTTTGGCAGCATGAAGATATGCGCATCATCCTGCGTGAAATTACGCACGCGCATCAGCCCGTGAAGAGCCCCGGAAAGCTCATGACGATGGACCAATCCGAGTTCGCCCATGCGCAGCGGCAAATCACGATAGCTGTGCTGATGTGTACGGTAAACAAGAATCCCACCCGGGCAGTTCATCGGCTTAATCGCATAATCTTCCTCATCAATCTTCGTAAAGTACATATTTTCCTGGTAATGATCCCAATGACCGGACTGCTCCCACAGTTTCCGGTTCAAAATCATCGGTGTCTGAATTTCCTGATAGCCAAACTGCCGATGAATTTCCCGCCAATAATTGATCAGTTCGTTGCGAATGACCATGCCGTTGGGATGAAAGAACGGGAAGCCCGGGCCTTCTTCTTGCAGGCTGAATAAATCAAGTTCCTTGCCCAATTTGCGATGATCACGCTTGGCAGCTTCCTCCAGCAATGTAAGATAAGCATCAAGATCCGCCTTCTTTTCAAAGGCCGTGCCATAAACGCGCTGGAGCATTTTGTTCTTTTCACTGCCGCGCCAGTAAGCCCCGGCAACACTCTGCAGCTTTATCGCCTTGACCTTGCCTGTGCTTATAACATGCGGACCGGCACAAAGGTCCGTAAAGTCTCCTTGCTCGTACAGCGAAATCACAGCATCTTCCGGCAGATCGTTAATCAGTTCAACCTTGTAGCTTTCGCCTTTTTCCGTAAACAGTGCCAGCGCATCGCTGCGGCTCAGTTCGCGGCGAACCAATGCAAGGTTTTCCTTAACAATCTTCTCCATCTCTTTTTCAATTTTCACAAGATCATCCGCTGTCAGCTGACGATCCATGTCAAAATCATAATAGAAGCCATTGTCAATGGCCGGCCCGATTGCCAGCTTTACATTGCTGTCCTTATAAAGACGTTTTACTGCCTGAGCCAGAATATGCGAGGCCGTATGACGTAGTGCCCACAATCCGTCAGCATCCTCACCCGTCAAAAAGTCAATTTTGCAATCTTTATCAATCACCGACGTCAAATCTTTGGTCATTCCATCAACCTTTGCCGCCAGCACTTTTTTCGCCAGGCTGTTGCTCAAACCTTTCACAAATTCCAAAATTGTCGTTCCCTGCACTGCCTCACGGACAGCACCGTCTTTCAAAGTTACCTGAATCAAAATAAAAACCCCCTTTTTCAAATAAAAAAAGCCTCCATCCCATAGGGACGAGGCTTTGCTTCGCGGTTCCACCCTGTTTGCCGCCAAAGCGGCCAACTCAAGCTTGATAACGGAGAATTCTCCGGCGCAGCCTACTTCATTCAGCCTGCAGTTTGAAAGTGGTAATCATAGGCTCCGTCTAAGATGCTCCCAGCAATACATCTCTCTCTGAAAAACAGTCACTCTATCATCATGTCTTCCGCATCACTTTTAATATACCCCAGTATAGGCTTAAACCGATTTTCTGTCAATGGTTTTTTCTCATTTTTCACTATTTATGGAGTTCTGCCAGCACCGGAACCTTAATCACCTGTCCCGGGATCACCCGGCCTTCACTGTCAAGTGAATTCACCTCATGAATTGCTGCTGCCAGCTCCTTTACCTGTTTGTTTTCACCCGCGTATTTTTCTGCGATAGCCCATACACTTTCGCCAGGCTTTACTACCACCGTATCAAAACGATCCGCCCGCAGATATGCATTCGATAAATGAAGCGGAGCTAACGCTATTAAGAAAACCACGAGTAAAATTCCTGTTCCGATTTTCATAAAAACACCCCTCAGCAAATTATTAATAATACACAGAACCTATGTTCTTTATACTATCACAGAACAGGTGTTCTTGCAATATCAAATATAAGAAAACTTTTCAGCTATACGTTTGCCTGTTCCAGCAGAATCTGCTAGAATCCTAAGTAAAACAAGAACATTGCAGGTGAACCACTATGCTACTCCATGGAGCCGTCATTATTGAACAAGGCGTTACCTTTGCCATCGTTGCCGTAAAGCCACAGATCACGCAGTATACCAGCCGGACAGTCCAGCTGCGTCATGAGCTGATTCCCTATTTCCCCAACATGCCGATTATTCTCGTTTCGCAGGACCGACAAGGCCAGCCTCACTATTACGGCAGACAGGACATCGTAGAATTTCTCAAAACCATCCGGCTCGATCAAATTCCCTGGAAAAAATATCATATTTATTAATGGATATAAAAAACGCAGAAACATTTCATATAAGGTCAACCAACATAAGATATAAAGGCTTATTTGAAATCAGTTCCAGCTTGACACGATTTCCTGATTGTGTATAATATAGGCAAATAGAATGATTTGTTTTCTAGGGTTCCGCAGGGTACTGGTCTGGTCCAAGAGAAAACAGCAGTCGTTGGACTGTCACACGGAAGGATAAAAGCCTGGGAGAATAGCTGCTACACAGCAGTTTATTTTCTCAGGCTTTTTGTCTGTGTTTATATTTTTAAATGGGAGGTCTTTATCATGCGCAAAGTTTGGTTATCAGTTGTTCTGGCCGCCTTCGTTGAGGCCGGCTGGGTTATCGGCTTAAAACATGCAGACAATGCAGGCGAATGGCTTTTGACCTTAATCGCCATCATCATCAGTTTCTATTTGCTGCTCAGGGCCGGATACCGTCTTGCGGTAGGCACTGTATATGCGGTTTTTGTCGGACTGGGAACAACGTTCACGGTACTGTCAGATACCCTTTTCTTTTCCGCCCCGATTGTCTTGAGCAAGTGCCTACTGCTCGGTCTCTTACTGCTGGGCGTTATTTGGCTTAAACTGCTCGACCAACCCCAAAAAAGGAGGTGATACAAATGGACTGGCTGGCACTTATACTTGCAGGTTTATTCGAGATGGGTGGTGTCATCCTAATCAGCAAGACAAAAAGCGCACCCAGCAGCAAATCCTATATGCTTCTGACAACGAGTTTTTCCCTAAGTTTTTTCTTTTTGTCCATTGCCATGAAGACGATTCCCATGGGAACGGCTTATGCCGTTTGGACCGGTATCGGCACTGCCGGAGGAGCTTTAGCCGGTATTATGTTATATAATGAACCTAGAAATCCAGCACGAGTTCTTGCCCTTTTGATGGTGCTCGGTTCTGTCATCGGCTTAAAATTAATAGATTAAATTTAGAAAGAGAGGCTTTCTCCATGTTTAGAAAAATGCGTCGTTCCAGACAATTATTATCCCTTGAAGCTACCACCGCTGTAATGAAACGAGGTTCAAGTGGCACCCTCGCCTGTTTAGGCGAGGACGATTACCCCTATGCAGTCCCGCTCAGTTATGTGTATTTCAGGGACAAAATTTATTTTCATTCCGCCAAGGCCGGCCATAAGATTGACGCCATTGGCAAAAACCCCAAAGTATCTTTTTCGGTAATCGATGCCGATCAGATTGTAAGTGAAGAATACACGACATATTTTCGCAGTGTCATCGCCTTTGGCAAAGCCCGGCTTGTAGAAGGCAACGAATGGCTGGAGGCATTTACGGCCTTAGTTGAAAAATACGCCGGCGATCTGCCGGAAGAAGCCCGGCATAAAGAAATAACCGGCTGCACGCAGTCTTATATCTTAGCGATTGATGTGGAGCACATCACCGGCAAAGAGGCAATCGAATACGTCAAAGCAGCAAAAAAATAAAATTATCTCTTACAAAAGACAGGCAGCGCCTGTCTTTTTCGCCGTTTGGATCTCCGCTTATTTTACTCCTTGTAGCAACGACAAAAGAGGCTTCCCCAAGAGGAAGCCCCACCTTTTAATTTGATAAGCCTACGGTTTAAAAATCAGTTTGTCTGCCATTTTATGAATACCAGCTTATCTTACATAGACTTTTTATCCACCAGTCTTTTTAGCGCATATATGCTTGCCCGTCTTCTATTGCCATATGTACAGCAGAGTATGAAATCAAAAGAATTCCTTTTATTTTAACAAGCACTCAATTGCTTATATCGTTCCTACATTATCAATAAATATCGCAAACAGCCCTGCGATTCTTACATCAAATTTATTATTCGCATCCGCTGTCAAATCTATATTTTTCAGACAAGTATCGATGCGTCCTACTATTTCATCATTGTCGACCTGTAAGGAAAAATAATTATAAATACTTTGACTATTTTGTACATCTAAGGTAAATAACGTCAACAGCCAATCGCTCCCTGACCCCAGCCCTTCATTTGCCTCAGATTCAAAATTTGCTGAATATGTCTTTTTATTATCCGTCTGAATATATTGCAGAATCTTGTCAGTGATTTTTATACAGCCAACAGGCAAACTGCCTTTCATGACAAGGTATTCTCCCCCGCTGCCCGTCACCTTAATTTGAACAACCTCTTCCGCATCGGTATCATCAGCATAAAGTACAATAGAGTGAATTTTCCCCTGTATCAAAGTACAACTGGCATTCCAACGCATTGCTTTCTGCTCATTACGAAGTCTATTGAAAAATTTATACTTTATCAAATCCTTGCTTGTTATGTTTCTTTCAAAAAAAATGTCCCTCTTCTCTTCAGCAGTAAGAGGGCACTCGCTATCCCTGCGATTTGATGCTTTTTGTTTGTCTAACCGAAAAAATTTACAACATACCTGATATAACGCTACCCCCACGATCAAAAATAAAAACAATAGTAAGGGTTGTACCATCGCCATTCCCAAGATCTCTCCCCCTCGGGAGTTATATTTTTCAACTACATTTGAAATTATGCCTGCTATTGCGATCAACATAAAAACAATTAATGCCTTCAAACAAAACCACTCCTTTTAGATTTATTTTTTCATCCGCTAAAATCACTCTTTATCCGCTTCCCACCATTTTTAGCCCCATGAAAATTCATTTAAAGCGTTTTTCTACACTTTTTTCTTTCCACGAAAAGAATTTTTAATGACATTTTTCCTGCGGCTTGCCTATTAGTTGCCAGTAGATATGTTCTTCTCGGCAAAACCTTATTATAAAAACAAAAGCTTCACAGATAAATCTGTGAAGCTTGAATTTACTGGTGACCCACCACGGAATCGAACCGTGAACCTACTGATTAAGAGTCAGTTGCTCTGCCAGTTGAGCTAGTGAGTCTTTATTTAGCTGTTTAGCGCGAAACTGTCGTTCGCTGACTACGTTGTATATGATAACAAGTCACAGCTAATATGTCAAGGACAAATTTCACTTTCACTGTACAGCGGCGCTGATTATCGCTTATCATATATCGGTTTTGCCACTTTTTGCGTCCCTGGCTATATAGGCTGTATGCAGCAGCTCATGCGATAATTCACCGAGCGGCGCGCCCAAAAACTTCTTATATACCAGCTCGACCTCGGGATTTTCATGGGCTTTTCTGATCGGATTTTGCTGATCAAGCGTGTAAAGTGTCTGCTGCCGGGAAGTCTTGTACTCACGGGCGGCAGTGCGCGGCTGGCCGCTACCGCCGATACAGCCCCCCGGGCAAGCCATGACTTCAATAAACGCATAGCGGCAAGTTCCCGCCTGAATCTGCTCCATAATCGCTTTCGCATTGGCCAGACCATGAACTACCGCCGCCCGTAGCCGCATCCCTTTTAGCTCAAGCGTAGTTTCCTTAATCCCCTGCCAGCCGCGAACCTCTGTAAAATCAAGCTGTTCCAGCTCTCTTTTTTCCGCCAAGGCATATACACTGCGCAAAGCGGCTTCCATAACACCGCCGCTTGCCCCGAAAATAACCCCGGCACCGCTGCCCTTGCCAAGTGGCTCGTCAAAGGGAAGGTCCGGCAATTGCGAAAAATCGAGCCCAGCCCGTTTTATCACCCTTACCAACTCCTGCGTTGTCAATACAAGATCCACATCGCGTATGCCGTCACTTTCCATCTCCGGCCTTGCGGCCTCATACTTCTTCGTGACACACGGCATAATCGATACCGTTGCCAGCGTTTGCGGCTCCCACTGCCGGCTGTGACAATAATAAGATTTCGCCAGCGCACCAAAAATTTGCTGCGGTGATTTCGTTGTCGACACATGCCCCAATAAATCCCCGTAATGCTTTTCTGCATAATTGATCCAGCCAGGACAGCAGGACGTTATCATCGGCAATGTTCCGCCCGCTTTAATCCGGGTCAGCAGTTCATGCCCTTCTTCCATAATCGTCATATCAGCTGCAAATACCGTATCAAAAACAGCATCCGCCCCCAAATATTTTAGGGCAGCTACAATTTTCCCGGTGACAGCCGCCCCGGCTTCAAAACCAAACGCCTCACCCAGCCCCACGCGCACGGCTGGCGCGAGCTGAACTGCCACCTTTTTCACCGGATCACGCAAGAGCGCAAGAAACGCTTCGGTGTCATCCTTGATTGAAATTGCTCCGACCGGACAAAAGGCCGCGCACTGACCGCAAAGCACACAGTCTGTTTGCTCGAGAGGCTTATGATATGCCGTTGTAAAGGAAAAGTCTTCCGACCGGCCGGCAGCCGTCAAGGCACTGACCCCCTGCACATCCCGGCAGACCTTTTCGCAGCGGCCGCATTTTATGCACTTAGACGCATCACGAATCAGACAAGGATTTTCCTCCTCGCGGGCAACAGGATCGATTGTACGGGCAAGTCCCTGCGTTCTTATCCCAAACCGCTCGGCCAGCGCCTGCAGTTCACAACTCCCATTGCGATCGCAGCCCAGGCAATCCTGGTTATGATTAGCCAGAATCATTTCCAAAATGCCTTTTTGTGTATGATATACTTTTTCCGTATTCGTGTAAATTTCCATGCCATCCCACACCTGCGTCGAACAGGCTGCCGACATCTTACTGCTGCCGGCAACCTCAACCGAACAGACCCGGCACAATGCCTTAATCCGCTGATCCGGATGATAACATAAGTGGGGAATATCTATATGCAACTGCTTGGCCGCCTCAATAATTCTTGTTCCCGGCTCTACCTGCAGATCCATGCCATTAATTTTTATATTTATTTTATTCACTGCCAATCCCTCACTTACCCTTTACTTCAAAAGCATCGGCAAATAGATCCAGCGCGCATAAAAGTGCACTTTGCGATGCCTGACCAAGACCACATAGTGACGTCACCGCCATAATTGCAGCTATCGAGTGCAGCTGTTCCACATCGGCTTTGCTATGCTGCTGTGTTTTAATTTTTTGCAAAATACTCTTTATCTGTCGATTCCCCTCACGGCAGGGCGCACATTGTCCGCAGCTTTCCTGGCTAAAAAACTCCTGTGTTATTAGGAGAAAATCCAGTATGCTTGTCCTTTGATCGACAACGAGAATAGCGCCTGATCCTACACCTACGCCAGCTTTTGCCAGATGTTTATAGGAATAGGGTGTGTCGAGAATATCTCCCGTGGCAATTTTCCCGGAAGCTCCGCCAAACTGGATAAAATTAAGCTTTTCATCCCGAGCCATCCCGCCCGCCAGTCCGTAAATAATTTCCCGGACCGTGACCCCGAACGGAATCTCAAATACACCCGGATTTTTGACGTTGCCGGCAACACTGACAAGTTTTGTTCCCACAGACCCATGGTCACCCTCCACTGTGTAAGTCTGGTAGACTTTTTTATCATCATTCAAGATAGACGCGACCAGCGACAAGCTCTCTACATTTTGAACACAAGTTGGATAATTGTAGAGCCCGCACTGCTTGATATAAGGTGGCTTCATGCGCGGCCGGCCGCTTTTCCCCTCAATGGATTCCACCAGTGCTGTACCTTCGCCGCAGACATAGGCACCTGCTCCCGTGGCAATATGTATCTTGTAGTCAAAGCCCTTTTTCCCCAGGATATCATTTCCCAGAAAACCGGCGGCTTCCAATTGGCTAATTGCCTGTAGCAGCAGCGGTCGCAGATGGGAATATTCTTCTCGCAGATAAATATATCCCTGCTGCGCCTCGACGGCATAACCGGCAATAATCATGCCTTCCAGCAGGTTGAACGGATCTTTTTCCAGCAGCGTGCGGTCTTTAAAGGTACAAGGTTCCCCCTCATCCGCATTGCAGATCACTACCTTTTGCTTCGCCTTTACCATTTTAGCCTGAGACCATTTTTTCCCCATCGGATAGGCAGCTCCGCCGCGCCCCTTTATCTGTGCCTCCGTAAGCAGCGCCGCAATATCCTCCCCATCCATAGCGAGGGCTTTTTTTAGGGCTTTCATACCGCCAATAGCCTCATAACCCGCCAGCGAACTCACATCATAGCGATTAAAATTTTTAGTCATAAATGAAACACTATTCTTCATCCCAGCACCTCCGCCGACAAGGAATTAAGCAATGCCGCAATTTTCTCCCGGCTGTCGAGATTTCCATAAACCCTGCCATTGACCCTGAGCGCCGGTGCCTGATCACAGGCTCCAAAGCAAGATACGGCTTCAATGACAAAACGCCCATCCGCCGTCACTTCGCCCAGTTCGACCCCCAGCTGTGACTTGAGCTCAGCCAGCAAATTATCACTCTCGTTGACCCGGCAGACAATGCTGTGGCAAAGCTCCAGCGGACAGGCCGCTCTCGGCTGATCATGAATGGCCGCATAAAAGGTGATGCAGTCATAAATCTCAGAAATCCGCAGGTTTAATTTTTCCGCCAGATAATAAGCGACGGTTTCCGAAATATAATGCCGCGGCACAGCCGCCTGCACTGCCAGCAAAATCGCTACTAAATGCGTTCGTTGGTATGTATACTCCGCAAGAATTGCCTCTATTTTTTCTTCCCATTCCTCGGTCAACACTTCTTCTGTCTTTCCGCCATGCATAAAAAAACTCCTATCTTTCGTTTCTCGGACATTTATCTGTAAACAGGTACAAAAAAGCAGCGCCTGCCTGACAAACAAGACGCTGCCTTCTAGTAAACCGATTTTACTCTTCGTAGTATAAGTTGTCAATATATGTAAGAGCTTGTGAAATCTTTTTCTTTCTCAGCAGGCAAAAATCCGCTGTAACGCCAGATATGCGCGCCTTTTACTTTCCTTTTTTACTCCCGCCACCGCGTTCTCCCCATTATATATTTTTCCCCATATCCCACGCGGCCCGAAAGGCCGTCGTCTGCCGGACATCGCCTTTTTTCCACGCACCGACACCATAGACAACACCTTTTTCCACAGCACCGTCAAGACAGTCGGCAAAGCCGCGGAAGCATTCCACCGTGCGTTCCATTCTGACCAGGGACGTATCCGCTGCCGTAATTATATAATACAGCTCCTTGTTGACAATTTCGGTATAACGAGCTACGCAGCGATCAATCAGGGTTTTCATCTGGGCATCAATCGTGTAAAAGTAAACCGGCGACGCCAGAACCAGCACATCGGCAGCAATGATTTTCTCGAGGATATCCGCCATATCATCTTTTTGCCAGCACAAACCCTGACTGCGGCAGGCATCACAGGCTATGCAGTAATGAAGCGCCTTGTCCTGCAGAACAATCTTTTCTCCGTTATGTCCGGCTTCGATAGCTCCTGCCAAGAACTGATCACATAGTAAGTCCGAGTTTCCACCCTTGCGCGGACTCCCCGATAAGATCAAGATGTTTTTACTCATAATTCCACTCTCCTCTGGCTTTTTTTATATACTACTCCCTGGAGTCCAGTCGAAGTCAATACATTTTTTCCAGTATAAAATTATACAAAAAAAGCAGCCTCTTTTCAGAGACCGCTCGTTTCAAAAAATCAACCTTATTCGTTAAAGACCAAGACCTGCCATCACTGTATCCATTATTGCCGGTGCAACCGATGACAGCAGCAGCATAAGCGTCAGCACAATCAAAAGTCCGGTAAACAGCCAGGCAACAACATTATACCAGGCGGAATTCTTGTATTTTCCCATAATCGATTGATTATTGGCAATCAAAACCATAAAAATCAAAATAGGCGGCAGCAATACCCCATTGACCACCTGCGAGGCCAGCATGACATTCGTCAGAGAGATATTAGGCCACAACGCAATTCCGGCACCGAGTAAAATAATCACCGTATATACGCCAAAAAACACCGGGGCCTCCTTTGGCTTTTTGCTGACCCCGCTCTCAAAACCAAACGCCTCACAAACGGCATAGGCACTGCTTAGCGGCAAAACAAATGCGGCCAGCATCGAGGCTCCCAATAAACCAAAAGAAAAAAGTACGCTGGCATATTTCCCGGCCAGCGGTTCGAGGGCCACAGCTGCATCCTTAACGGTTTCAATCTCGATATGATTCGTATACAGTACTGCTGCCGTTGCCACGATGACAAAAAACGCGATAAGCCAGGTAAAAAAAGCTCCCAGCATGACATCAAAAAAAGTATATTTGTAATCCTTTGCCGTTATCCCCTTGTCCACAACGGCTGCCTGTATATAAAACTGACCCCACGGAGTAATCGTCGTTCCAATGATTCCAATGGCCATCATCAAAAAAGCCGCATTACTGTGAAACGTCGGTGTCACAGAAACAAGCAACACTTCTTCCCAGGGAGGATTAATAATAATACCAGAAATAATATAGCTTAAAAAAGTAGCACATAAGACAAAAAAGACTTTTTCAATCCGGGAATAGTTCCCTTTCAGGACAGACCACCATACTACCAAAGCCATAATCGGTACTGCCACCAGCTTGTGAACGCCAAACATCTCAAAGCTAGTCGCAATCCCGGAAAATTCAGAGGCAGTGGTCCCGATATTGGCAATTAACAAAACCACCATAGCAAATAGCGTCCACTTAACGCCAAAGGATTCCCGAATCAAATCCGACAGTCCCCGTCCAGTTACCGCGCCGGTTCGGGCAGATATTTCCTGTGCCACTGCCAGACAAACCGTACTGATCAGCAAAGTAAATAATAAATCATACCCGTAGGTTGCCCCGGCGGCTGCATAGGTAGCAATGCCACCAGCATCATTATCAGCAAAAGCCGTAATAACGCCTGGCCCCATTACCGCAAAAAACACGCTCATGCGCGTACGCATATTCTTCATCGTCTGCCCCTCCATCGGCTAAGCGCAAACCATGAATGAAGATCCATCTTATCTTCCTCCGGCAGCAACAACTCAATAACATCATCAACTGTTACAATGCCCAGCATAACACCCTGTTCATCGACAACCGGCACTGCCAAGAGGCCATATTTATTGATAAGCTGCGCCACATCCTGATGTTCGGTTTCCGGCGCAGCAGTCATGACTTTTGTATGCATAAGGTCACGCAGCACTCGGTCCGGCGCGGCAATAATCAGTTCCCGCAAAGACAAAACCCCCTGCAGAACCTCGCCCTCATCGACAACATACAGGTAATATATCGTTTCTGCTTCCGGCGCCAGTTCCCGCAAGCGTTCGATAACCGTTGCCACCGTATACTCCGCCGGAAAGGCAATGTATTCTGTGGTCATCATCGCCCCGGCTGTTCCGTCTTCATAGCGCATGAGTTCCCGGACTTCTTCCGCATCCTCTGCCTCCATGAGCTTGAGCAATTCCTCCGACTTTTCTGCATCCATTTCCACCAAAATATCCGCGGCCTCATCCGGCGGCATCTCTTCGAGCAGATCCGAGGCCCGCTGTTCATCCATTTGTTCAATGATCTCGACCTGCGAATCAAGGTCCATTTCAATCAAGGCATCCGCCGCCTGTTGATCATTCAAATTCTCTATAAACCCGGCCCTGGTCTTATAGTCCATATCTTCCAAAAGATCAGCAATATCAGCCGGATGCAGCTGACTGATCTGCTGTTTCTCATGCTTCAACTGCAAATAGGAATTCCAGTTTTCCAGCGGATTTACATCCTGCAAATCCAGCAAATTGCTTTGGCAATGCCCGACCAGGAACTCCAGCCCCAGGCGGCGGAACAGTCCCTTTATACCGATATCAACAGCAACCAGTGTCATATGCTGTACATTTTGCTGCTGTACCCACGATAAAATTATATCGTTGACGCGAACGAGCTTTGAGCCCTTTAGGTCAATGATCTGCTTGTCGAGCAGCCATTTGCTGATATAGATATCATGCTCATGCAGCTCAATATTTTTCTCTGGCGAAAAGTCCTCTTTCAGACGGATTGCACCATAATCACAACGGGCAATCTGATCAACTGCTATCAGCTGCTGCATGCTCTTTCTGTACTTTATCCCCACAATCCGGGGATAAGAACTCTGCCAGCGTATAGCCATATCTCGTATTTTCCCTATTTTTTTGCCCGTAGCATCATAAATAGGCGTCCCTAATAAACGGCTGAAATAAAATTCACCCAAAACCTGCATCTCTGCCATAAAGCGTACCTCCTAATCAGACCCTGAAGCAATATTAACGGCTACAGAGTCTGTTATTCTTCGGAATAATACCTGCTAAAGGCACAAGACCACACCATATTATATTTCGCGATGTAAGGCTGGAAAATGGCTGCTGAAGGAGCCAGCCGCCATTCTAGCCTTATACCGCCTTCGGGGGTCTGCACCACTACTACTGCCTGCGTCCATTTTCCTCACCTCTCCTTGTAATAGTCCTTCATATATAAGGCAACAAAAAACCCACACCAAAGCCAAACCATGGTGTGGGTAATACCCTTCTACATACAGCACCTGAAGTAACAGGCACCACCACCGTCTGAGCTTTAGCTTCACAGGGCGGTGAAATTGCGTTAGATGATACCTTGTTTTTCGATATCGCCTGTTCAAACCAGCGCATGGTGTCTCCACCACTTTGCGGCAGCAATCCATATCCCTGTGGTAGCCTTACCTACCGGAACTATTTAATTCTTATAAAGAATACTACGATCCCTGCCGCTTGTCAACACGCCTGCTGAAAAAGATTTCCACAGCTATAGCTGACAAGCATTATTATAGATTAGTTTTGTCCTGGCAGCAGACTTTCTTCTACAACCTCTTGTGCCAGCCGGGCATAGTCCGCCTGATTTTTCTGGTCTTCACAAGCCCCTAATTGCAAAAACAGCAACAAAACCCCTGTTCCGATAACTGCTAGAATGCCTGTATTTTTAGCCACCCTGCCGCTATGCTTATTTTTATTGCCGGACGTTTTATCCCGATGCATAAACATCATACCTCCTTGCAATTTTCAATCCAGATACCGTGTAGTATTTTGCTGCTCAGAAGCGCGAATAAATTCGCGCACAGTTTTCTCATAACCGGCACGGTCACGAAATATTCCCGCCGCATGCTGCGTTTGCAAAAATACATGTAGCTCTTTTGGTCCCTTTGTCGCTTGATAAAGTTTTTCAGCCATAGCTACCGGTATCAATGCATCTTCCTGCCCATGAAGATACAGCACCGGGGTTGTAACCCGGCTCACGGACCTGACAGGAGAAATCCGGGAAAACATATACCGTTCATGCCAATAAGCCGCTGCATCTGCATATTTCAGTAAGAGCTTCGGCCAGGCTGCGGCCGAAGTATATTCTTTCGCCTGTAGCAGCAGCAAGGATTCAAAATCCGCATAAGCACTGTCGGCAATATAAAATGCCACCCGCTTTTTATTTTCATTCATTTCAGCGTGCATAAGGGCTGTAGCTGCCCCCATCGAACGCCCATGAATTCCAATTTCTCCGGCAGGGAAACGTTCTGACAGCCAGTCTATCCAGGTATCGACATCATATTTCTCATAATAGCCCCAGGTAACCGTACTGCCCCCGCTCTCACCATGGGCCCGCGAATCAACAAGCAGCACATTAAATCCGGCCGATAAATAAATATCCAAATAATTAATCCCAGCTGCACGGTTCTCCCCAAACCCATGCAAAAAGAGAATGGTTTTGTCGGTCTCCCGAGGATTTTCAATATAGGTCCCGCGCAAGGAATAGCCAAAGCGCGAGGGCACTGTGACATCTTCCCAGGCTTTATCCATCAGGCCCTGTTTCAGCAACGGCTCCGGCGGTCCGGCATTTCCCGCCTGTATATGTGCCTGAAGATCCCGGGTTTCCCGATATAAAAAATCGCCTAAAGCAAAGCCGATTCCATTGATAACAACTGCCAGCACGCCTAAAAATACTATCATCCAGCGCCATATTTTTTTCTTGTTCAAATCAACCACATGCATATTTTAGCTTCATTTCCTTTGTTTCCTCTTGCTTAAATACCGCTGTCTTCTGCCTATTCGCCTTTATGCAATTCCACCTGATCGATCTGTTCCCCCGAGGGCAAAAAGGCGGCCAATTTCAGTGCATGGGCATCTGCTTCCAGCGTCATATAATTATCGGTTTCCGGCTGCGGAGCAACTGCCTTGTCAAACGGATGATTTACCCAAAGATTCGGATACCGGACATTCCCCGCAACTCCGGTGAGGATATAAAGCGGACCACGGTTATCAGGCTTAAAATCATACAGATGATCTCGCCGGCGATAGGTATGAAGATGGGCCGTCAATACGGCATCAATACCATATTGATCAAATAATGGCATCCAGGATCTTCCGACATCAGAAATCCCCGCCTTGCGATCACTGCGATTTTTAATCTCATAGGTCAGTACATCCTTATGCAGCAGAACAACCTTCCACGGCTTATCGGTTTTTTCCACATCGGCCACAAACCATTTTTGCTGCTCAGCCAAAAGCCCCGGCTGCAAGGATTCCATTTCTTCCGTCTGTGTATTTAAAACAATGAAATGAACCGGTCCGTAATCAAAGGAATAATACTGATTACGCCGCACAGACGAATCATTTTCCGGCAAAGAAAACAATTGCAGATACGCCTCAGGCAAGCGAACCTTCCAGTTCAAACTATAGGTTTCATGATTCCCCAGCAGCGGAGCTGCCGGAATAACATCGATAATGCCGCGCAGACTGTCAAACCAGGCCCGCCACTGATTATGATCTTCCCCATTGTCGACAAGATCGCCCATATTAATAAAAAATGCGGCATCCGGATTCTGTTCTCTGGCTGAATGCGCCAGTTTTTCCCAGTCGCTGTAATCATTTGACTGTGAATCAGGAAAAATCAAGGCTTTAACTGTTTTACCAGTATCCGTCTGCAGCAAGTTCCAGTCACTGCGCTTATCGCCGTAGCCAATGCGATATTCATATTGCCGACCGGGGATCAGATTTTCCAGTTGCGCAATATGCAGATATAGCAGTGTTTTATCATCTTTAAATTCAGTATTTGCTGTCGGCAGTGTCATAATAGACGACTCGCCCTTTAGCCTGTATTCCAAAACAGCATCAGATTCCTCGACTTCAGACTGCCACATAATTGTCCGCTTTGTTGTATTATCAGCCGCAACAATCTGCCGAATCGCAGCAGCCTCGAGCTTCGTGAGCGACTGAAACTGTCCGGCAACAACATTTGCATAACCAGGCAGTTTCTCCGGCCACCCTCCAAACCCCAGCCCTAAAAGCCCATAGCAGATTGCAGCTATACCAAAGGCAATACCAATAAGCTTTAATATGTTTTGTCTCCGCATCCATTTACAAATTCCATGCATTGTCTATATCCCGTCCTTCATCCCCAGAGCTTTTGTTTCTGCCAGCAATAAACCATCCTGTTTCTATCATACACCTACTATAATCGCTCGTATATTATACTTTTTATTTATTTGTTTGTCTGTCCTGACCTGCTATAATTCATCAGCCGATTTTTCATGTCAAATCCCAAGCACGATTCGCTTACGATGATCGTTATTCTGGATATAAAAACAGAGTCCCTTTTTATGGTCTGCAAAAACTAATTCGTAAGTTTTCCAATTTATTTAAGTTTATCGTAGTCTTCGTTTGTTACCGCTTCGCACCATTCGTTAGCCGTGTTTTCTCCCGGGACCTCTACCGCCAGATGCTGAAAGGCACTGTCCGGCGCCGCCCCATGCCAGTGTTTTACTTCCGGCAAAATATGAACAACATCGCCCGGACGAAGCTCCTGCGCCGGTTTGCCCCACTCCTGATAGTAGCCGCGGCCTGCTGTCACCAACAGCATCTGCCCGCCGCCTTGGCTGGCATGATGAATATGCCAGTGGTTACGGCAGCCTGGTTCAAAGGTGACATTGCCAATAATCACCTGCTGTAAGGAAAGTATTTCCAAATAGCTCATCCCATCAAAGTACTGTGCATATGCTGTATTTTCCTTGCCGATGGGAAACACACTTTGTTCCTGTAAATCTTTTAATTCCATATCTATCGCTCCTCATTTTTCAATTAGCCATCCCTGTTTAAGTTACAGCCCAAGTTTTGCTAAAAATACCCTTTTAAGCTTCGCCATAAACCTCTTTTGCCAGCTGAAATGCTGCCCAGGCCTTGGGCCAGCCAGCATAAAAACCAAGCTGTGTAATCATTTCCACCATTTCATCTTTGGTTACCCCATTTTGCTTAGCCGTCTGTAGATGATACTGCAAGGAACTGTCGGTTACGCCGCTCCCCACCAAAGCCGATATTGTAACCAGACTGCGATCATGAAGCGAAAGCTTATCATTTCTCGACCACACTTCGCCAAACAAAACATCATCATTATAGCGGGCAAAATCGGGGGCAAAATCGCCTAATATATCACGTCCTGCGGTCTGCACAATCTTTCTTGGCACTGGTGCCTTCTTGTCGCCTGTATTTCTGCTCATAACTGCTTCCTCCTCATCAAAAATTCATTGTCATATTTCCGCTATCATTATTCTCTAACCAGCGTTTCGTTTTCTTTACAACGTTCTCATAAGCATAAAAGCAACTTTAAATCAGCTGTCTTTTTATTGTAGGCTCTAAACGAATTTTAATCCAATGCTTAAATCCACCGGTACACCATGCCTAAAAAGCATTTTACCGCATGCTCCCAGCCACTATTTTAGTAAGCAGTTTTGAGGATTTCTAAGATTTCCTCCCTTGTCAACTGCTTATAACCGCCATCGAGAATCACCGTAGAATCAGCAATTAAGGGCAGCATCTCTTGTGTTGCCCCAAGCTCCCTCAGGCGCGTCACAATTTTGCATTCCCGGGCAAAGTTTTCCAGGGCATCAATTCCTACTTGGGCAATTTCCAGCTTTGATTTTCCCTGTCCATCAATCTTCCAGACATTTCGGGCAAAGCGGACAAATTTTTCCAGGCCATACGGACAAACATAGCGATAATAAGGCAGCGATACGGCCGCCAATCCCATTCCATGGGCACAATCAGTGTAAGCCCCCAACTGGTGTTCTATCATATGAACCTCCCAGTCCTGCTTTTTGCTAAGGCCCAGCAGCGGGTTCATCGCCAGGGTCGAGCTCCACATCAGGTTGCTGCGGGCTTCATAATTTTTCGGATCCTGCACAGCTGCTTTGGCACTAGTGATAATCGAGCAAAGCAGTCCTTCAATCAGATAATCCGTGGTGACATCATCTGTTCCGGAAAAATAGGCTTCCATAAGATGTGACATCATGTCAAAAATTCCGCTGGACAGCTGATATTCCGGCAGGGTAAACGTATATTGAGGATTCAATATCGAAAACACCGGATTTACCGCAGCAGGAAAAACCCGCCCCATCTTGAGTTTGGCCGCTTCATTTGTAATAACCGAACCCGCATTCATCTCCGAACCGGTCCCCGCCAAAGTAAGAATTGAGGCTACCGGAACAATTGCATTATCGACTGGCTGAAAATCGATCCAGTACCGTGTCCAGGCATCCCCCTTGCAGTAGGCCGCCACAGAAATTGCCTTGGCACAGTCAATAACCGAGCCACCGCCAACAGCGAGAATAAGATCCACCCTGTTCTCACGGACAAGCCCGGCTCCTTCCTGTACTTTTTGATAGGTAGGATTTGCCATAATCCCCGGCAATTCAATAATTGTTTTATGATTTTCCTTCAACACTGCCTGCACCTGATCATAAAGGCCGCTTTTCTTGATAGCACCCTTTCCATAGGCCAGCAGTACGGTCGGGCCGTACTTTTTTAATTCCCGGCTCAAATTCTCCATAGCCGTCTTGCCAAAATATATGGTGGTCGGATTCTGATAACTAAAATCTAAATTCATAACACACGCTTCCTTCTGTTTATGATTTGCTGTCACGCTTACAGTTATAAACTGTAACACTTTGAGTTAAGTCCAAGTCAATAGCAAATATG
>JBOFWE010000016.1:0-1512 GCA_051653465.1 Selenomonadaceae bacterium
TTCTCTTTGATTTTGCCCGCGGCAACGATGGTTATTTTCATTCGTCAGCCTGCGGCATTTCCTCAAGCGTCACATCCACCTGCTGGTTTTTGCCGTTACGCTGATAAGATACGGTCACGGATTCGCCGATTTTATGCGAGCCCACGGCTTCCCTGAGTTCGGCCACCGTGTTGACGGCCTTGTCATCAATCTTCAAGATCACATCGCCGCGCTGCAAACCGGCTTTATCCCCCGGGCCGCCGCTGGTGATATTGACGACATAGACTCCGGCGTCGACATTGAGCTGGTATCCCTGCCGGGCTGCCGTTTCCTTGTCAAAAACACCGACCCCAAGATACGGCCGGACAACATGCCCGTTTTTCATCAGTTCATCAATGATTGGGCGCACGGTATTGATCGGAATCGCAAAGCCCATGCCTTCGACCCCGTTGGCAGCGACCTTGGCGCTGTTGATGCCGATTACCATTCCATCCGCATTGACCAGGGCCCCGCCAGAATTTCCCGGATTGATGGCCGCATCCGTCTGCAGCAGTTTAACCCGGCGTTCCCCGATATCCAAGGTGCGATTGAGCGCGCTGATGACCCCGCTGGTCACGCTGCCCTGAAATTCCAGACCCATCGGATTGCCAATGGCAATCGCTGGCTCGCCAATCATGATCCCGTCTGAATTCCCAAACGAAGCTGTCGGCAGGCCCTTGGCATCGACCTTGACCACGGCGATATCCGTCGCCGAGTCAGCGCCGATGACCTTGCCCGGCAGCGAGCGCCCATCCGATAGGGATACGGTGATTTCCTTGGCCCCGGCAATTACATGGTTGTTCGTGACGATAAAGCCGTCACTTTGAAAAATAACCCCCGAGCCGACGCCCTGGTTTACTTCCACCTGATTGTTGAACCAGTCGCGGGCCACCGCTTTATTGGTGATTCCGACGACCGCGGGGCCGACCGCTTTAGCTGCCCGGACAACGGGCGTCATGCGGGCTTCCGATACATTTTCTTCGGCTGCCGGCGGCATAAGGTTTGATTGCGCCGTAGCCTGCGAGGCCGGCTTGCCGCTATTGCCGAAATTTGTACAGCCGGCCAATAGCACACCGGAAATAATCATAATCCCGAGGCCGGCAGACAAGGCTGCTTTAATCTTGTTCATGTTTATTCCCCCATACAATAATTTTCTATAATATTGCGCCTGTAGGATCAGGCAAACAGAGTAACCGTTTCATTCGGTTTCGCCAGATGAATTGCCAGTTCTTCGCCAAGGCTGCAGCCCTGGCGCTCGATGATATCACAGATTGTGGCCTGCGCTACTGCAGGGCGGTTGTTTTCCTCACTCAGATGCGCCAAAAGCACCTGGGTCTGTTTCTTTTTCATCCGCACCAGTGCCCAGGCAGCATCATTGTTCGACAGATGCCCGCGATTGCTGAGAATCCGCTGTTTCAGCGGCCAGGGATAGGACCCCTGCCGCAATAAATCCGGATCGTGATTTGCCTCCAGCACCAGCAGATCGGAATTGTC
>JBOFWE010000017.1:0-4382 GCA_051653465.1 Selenomonadaceae bacterium
CAATAGAAAATTTATTGATGATTCGAGTGGTCAACTGAATCAGTGGGTGTATCATCAATATGATTTGAATGGTCAACTGAGTCAGTGGGCGTATCGATATGATTTGAGTGATCAACAGATTGTTGATCGCCAGTAGCATCATGTTTTGACATCATATCTTTCATCATAGTCATCATCATGTCTTTCATTTCTGGTGATTGCATCATATCTTTCATCATAGCCATCATCATGTCTTTCATTTCCGGTGACTGCATCATGTCTTTCATCATGCGTTTCATGGTGGCTTTCTCCATCATAGTCATAGGAGTCTTTTCAGTGGCAACCGATGGTGATGCTGATGCGGCTAATGTTGGAGTGGGCATAAATGCAGTACCAAGAAAAAATGCCATCGTAATAACTGATAATACAATTTTGGACCAGTATTTGTTCATGATAAACCATCTCCTTTTATTATTTGTAATATAAGTTCTATAAACAATGTTAAAGTCCTTGTTATTTTAGCAAAATAAAATTATTATAGAAATTTAAATTCATAAGTAAATATAGTTACATAATTGCACAGGTGAAAATACCTGTGTTTTTGTTTTGGGAATTTAAGACTGTTTGCTTTAGCATTAGAGGTTTTGTATCAAGCAGGAAGCCTGCAAAAAGCGTGTTAAGGCAACGTATGGATCGAGTAAAATGGAATTGGCATTATTAGGTGTACGGAGAGCTATCTGCACTGTATATCGTATTGCAAAATCAAGTTATGGAGAAGGAAAAGTTTATATGAAAAGGATAAGTAATATACATGTTTTTGCATTTTCTGGGCTATTGTAGATAATATTCGGGAAAATATACGAAAGAAATCGTCAATAAAATCGAAGGGTTTTAGTTGTAGCGGGCGAATATAGGTGAATAAAAGTATAAACATAAAAAGAAAGGGTGGGGGCGTTATGATGTATAATGGCATGATGGGTGGAGTTGGGCTTCTTTTTTTGGGAATATACGTAGTGGGGATTGTGTATTTCTTTTATCTGTTGTCGAGCATTGCTAAATCTTTAGCCAAAATTGCGAACAAAATGGATAAGGACTCTTAGGGGAAATATGGGGATATGAAATATCAGGGAGGCGTATGTATGGTGTATGGGAAAAAATGGCGCAGCTACCTAGCAACGGCAGTTGTAGCACTGTTCACATTAAGCGCAACGGCGCAAGCATCTGATATTAAATTAGATATAAAAGAAAGTGTTTGGGAATTAAAACCAGGTTTATCAACGAATGTATGGACTTATAATGGGAGTGCTCCAGGCACGCCTATTGTGGTTCGTGAAGGCGAAAAGGTTGTTATTGAAGGTATAAATCATTTGCCGGTAACGACCAATATCCATTGGCATGGTTTGGTCGTCCCAAATGATCAAGATGGGCCTAGCCGTATTATAAAACCGGGAGCTTCTTTTCGATATGTGTTTACTGCAAAAGAAGCAGGAACGTATTGGTATCATTCACATTATCGACCTGTATTAACTCAGGTTGATATGGGGCTTTATGCCCCGTTTATTGTAAAAACGAATGCGGATGACAAATATAGTGGAGACCACATTTTGGTGTTTGATGATTGGTATTTAGACAAAAATGGTAATCGGTTACTAGGGACAGCTCGTGGAAATATGGAGCGATATGGAAATATTGAAACGGTGAATGGGAAAACGGCAGATGCAATTGAACCCTTGGTTTTTAGAACAGGAGAATTGCATAAGTTAAGATTTATTAACGCATCAACAGCGGCCTATCATACCATGCATTTAGACGGACATCGTTTTCGGGTAACGCATACAGACGGCCATCCATTAGTAGAAGCATATATGACGGACAAGGTTACTTTAGCTCCTGGTGAAAGAATTGATGTCGAAGTTGCGGCGGATGGAAAGGAAGGGGACATATATCATTTGAAGAGTGACCGCCCCGAGCTTGGAATTAATATTCCGATAAAATATAAAGGTGTAGCAGTTGCTCCGATAACATCTCCTTTTGTTCCGCCAGTAAGCAAAGGGTTTTCTGATATAGTAGGAAAAATACCGGATTATGTTCTGGAGCTTGGATCCAGAATGATACCAGATAATACCGGGCAGAAAAGTTCGATGCATGATATGGCAGGAATGCATGATATGTCTATGAAAAATAATATGGGCATGATGAGCAAGGATAAGTCAGCTCATAAAGATATGCAGATTGAGATGTCGCGCCCTGAGATGCAGTGGACGATTAACGGGAAGATTTTCCCTAAAACAGATCCTCTGAAAGTAACGGTTAATCAAGTTGTAAAAGTTCGTTTTTGGAATAAAGATACGCAGGGGATGCATCCGATGGATCATCCCATCCATTTGCATGGGACCTATTTTGAGGTTGTATCTTTGAATGGAGAACCGCCAAAACGAGAAACTTGGAAAGATACGATCAATGTTCCTGCTGGCGAATATGTAGACGTTGCATTTAAAATGGAAGAAGCAGGGATGTGGATGTTACATTGTCATATTTTGGATCATGAAGATGGTGGGATGATGACAATGATTGAAGTTAAAACAGCTAAATAAGTAAAAAGGCAATCATAAAAAACAGCAAGCTGGGGAATATGTATTATGCCAGCTTGCTGTTTTTATTAAGGAAATAAGATGAATATTATGGTTAAGGGACAAATAAGGGACAAAATCATATTTTTAGACAACAAAAAAGCCTCCTAAACCATAGGAGGCCTTGATTTCACTGGAGCTGATGGCAGGATTTGAACCTGTGACCTGCTCATTACGAAAAGTAAATTTTTTTTGTATATAAAAAAGTTTACTTCTCAACCTATAAAATAAGCAATTTATGGTTTGTTTTGTGCTGTTTGGGATAAAAAACAATAAAAAGAACGCATAGGAAAAAATGAAAAGGGGATGAAATAGGGGATTAATCGATATAAACTTGTTTCTTTAGTATACTAATAAAAGTTTTTATAATATATTTGGTATTAGAATAAAAATAGGTGTTTAATTTCACTTTTGGGGGATAAAACAATACTATACATATAGATATAGTTAAATTTTAAGCGATTGGATTATTCCGGTTGCTTATTTTTATTGAGAGCTACTAGGGGCGTTATTAATGTCGAAGACAGGGGTAACGATATCTTTTTCACATCTTAAAAAATCTTGTAATGTATCATAGCATAGAGAACATAATTTCCACCGTGTATCAAGTTTGTTTTCAGTATTTAAAATGTGTGGAAGTAGAACATTTTTAAAATCATTAAAATCTTTAAGACTCGAAGTGAGTGGATGATCTAAAACATAAAAGGTTAAAGAAGAAATCCTTAAACAGTTTAAGGCAAAAATTATATTTGCACGAACTGGCAGAGAGAATTCATTACGGGTAGATGGGTTCATATACCGTTTATTTTGTTTTATAAAAAAAGCAGAAATGTAAAAATATTTCAAAGCGGGATCATCTAAAGATATTAAGTCAATCAACAGTTCTTCTTGCTTTAATAATATTTTTTCATCGTAAGGTGTATCGGAACGTCCAGCCAGCCACTCAATAGAAACTCCAAATAAGTCTGCGATATCCATAAAAACATCTAACGAAGGAATGCCTTTGCCAGATTCAAAAGCACTTATTGAGCCTTTACTCTTTAAAGATAGTAAAGAAGCTAGTTTAGAATTTGATAAATTATGTGCTACTTTTAAAAGATTTAACCGTTGCGAAAATTTTTTTCTATTAAACATAAAAAACCTCTTGACGAGCATTTTTAATGCTCGTATAATATGAAATATATTCGAGCTTTTAAAATGCTCTTATTTTTTACTTGTTATGTATTAGTTTATCAAAAATACTGATAAAAAGGAAGGTTAGTAAACAATGAATGGAAAGAAAAAAAATTTTTATACTGTAAGTGAAGTTTGTGAAATAGTTTTTGATGGGAGTTTAAGTAAAACTACAATTCACCAATTAGTTAGGAATGGTAAAATCCCTGCGGTGTCATTTATGTCAAAAAAGTTAATTCCTGCATATTGGGTGGAAGATTGCTTGGCTAAAGCAAATTGTAAGCCAGTTGGAGCTCAGTCATGACACGCAGAGCTTGGGGGGAAGGTAGTTATGATTATAATGAAATATTAAATCGATGGCGTTGGAGAGGGTATTATACTGATGCAGGGGGTGAAAAAAAACGGAAAGAAATTGTTTCAAAATCGCGAAAAGAGCTAAAAAATAAAGTGAAGCTTTTTTTACAAGAAATTGAAAATAATAATGTTGATATATTGAGCAATATGACGGTAAAAAAATGGAGCGAGGTTTGGCTGAATGAAATAATTAAACCAAGTGTAAAAGTTAGAACCTACGAAAATTACAAATGTAGTTGTAAAAAT
>JBOFWE010000018.1:0-19262 GCA_051653465.1 Selenomonadaceae bacterium
CCCTTGCCCTTTACATGCACCAATGTATTTGCAGTACCAAGATCGATACCCATATCATGCGACAGACCACCAAAAAGATTCCACATTTTCCCTAAAAACTCCCTTCAATATAAGACCATTAAACAAGCCTATTTTACCATACCTTTTTCTTTTAAGCTAATATATTTATTATCCCCGATGACGACATGGTCAAGCACCGGAATGTCCATTAATTTACCAGCCTGAACGAGACGATCCGTGATCGCTATATCTTCCTGACTTGGCGACGGATCTCCGCTCGGATGATTATGAATCAATATGACAGCAGCGGCAGATTGACGAAGTGCCGCCTGAAATACTTCCCGCGGATGAACGATTGAGGCACTCAGACTGCCCACCGATATCGTCTGCAGGGAAAGTACCTGGTTTTTCATATTCAATAGCAGTACTAGAAAATATTCCTTCGTCTGATACCGCAGACGCGGCATAGCGTAGGCGGCAACATCCTCCGGTCCCTGAATTGTCTGGCGCTGCTCAGCAGCCTTGGTCCCAATCCGACGCCCAAACTCAATCGCCGCCAAAATCGTTAAAGCCTTTGCCGGACCAATTCCCTTGATCTCACTGAGCTCAAGCGATGATACATTTACTAACGAAGCAATCCCCTGTTCCTTAAACCGAGACAAAATCCGTTCGGCCAAATGAAGAACCGACTCCTCCTTCGTTCCCGTTCGCAGCAAAATCGCCAAAAGTTCTGCATTCGTGAGGGCCCGCGAGCCTTCAGACAAAAGCTTTTCTCGCGGACGTTCTGCCTGTGGCAGATCACGTACCATCGTCGCTTTCATCATCGCAGATCGATACCAGCTTTCTTTGCCAGCTTTGTCAACCGCGCCAGCGGCAATCCGACTACATTGCTGTAACAGCCTTCAATGCCTTCAATAAAGGCTGCAGCCTGTCCTTGGATCGCATACGCTCCAGCTTTATCATCGGGCTCACCACTAGCCACATAGCGTTCAATAGCAGCATCATCTAGTTCGGCAAAGCGGACGCGGGTTGTAACCGCATCCGTCCATATTTCCCCTTTACTGACCAGCACAATCCCCGTGCAGACTTCATGCCAGCGCCCAGACAGAGCCTGCAGCATCTGGCGCGCCTGCAGAGAATCCGCCGGTTTTCCGAAAATCTTCCCATCAAGGCAGACCACCGTATCCGCCCCCAGTACCGGTAAATCGGATTGCCGGGCAGAAACAGCAACCGCTTTAAGCCGGGCATTATGTATCACGAGATCCTGCGGTGATATATCCTGACGATCAATCTCACAGGCATCACTGGGCATACAGCGAAAAGTACAGCCGATCTGCTGCAAAAGTTCCTGCCGTCTTGGAGATGCCGAAGCCAATATAATCAAAATCCCCGCCCCTCTCTTTAGCCAGTTTAATATTTGCGAAATAAAAACATGGCGATGATCACCCCAAAAATGCTCATGAGATTCGGTTCAAAGACAAATCCAAAAGAAAGCTGAATCACATACAGGTTAAGCGTCACCATCGGTAAATTTAAAACCGGATATGTCTGGACCAGATACGGCACCAGACCTGACAACGCATCCACATGACGCATCAGTTCCCCTAAAATTCCACCCAAAATTGCTCCCACCGCGACAAACAGCATACAGGTTCCATAATGTCTTGACATGCCACGCAATATCTTATCCTCCAAACATAAAATTGCTGCAGCACCACGCAATATGGTGCATGGCAACTAATGGACATTATACCACATAAGGTGCTCTATCTGCCACCGGCAAGCAATAAATCCAGCCGCAAAATAAAAAAATATAACAAAAGTCTCGTCTGCCGCCGACCATGAACAGTCGTCCGCAAACGAGACTCCTACTTCCTTTACCTTGGTTTGCTCTTTATCGCGGCAAATAGCAGAATCCCGACCAGCCCGGATAACAGCGAGGCAACAACAATACTGAGTTTAGCTGTGTTGAGCACTTGCGGGTCCGGAAAAGCCAACGTAGCAATAAACAGAGACATTGTAAAGCCAATGCCAGCCAGCGCTCCGGCGCCGGCAAAATGCCCCCACTTTAGCATTTTAGGGATTTTTACAAATTTGAACTGCCGCAGCAAATATACCGCCAACAAAATCCCCAGTGGCTTACCTAAACAAAGCCCAAATATAATGCCCATGGCAAGCGGGGAAAACAGCTCCTGCAGTCCGGCTAAATCAATTGAAATCCCAGCATTTGCCAGCGCAAACACCGGCATGATAAGGTACGCGGACCAGGGTGCCAACATGTGTTCAAGTTTTTCCAACAGGCCGTCCTCGCCACGCGCCGGAATAACTAAGCCGAGCAGAACCCCCGCAACCGTGGGATGAATGCCCGCCTGTAAAAAACCATACCAGGCCAGCAGCCCGCCAGCTATATAAAAAGGTGCTGGTAGCTGCCGGTAACGGCTAACTATGATCAGCAAGGCAAACACCAGCAAGCCGGCAAACAACCACAGCCACTGCATTGCCCCAGAATAAAAAATTGCAACGACAAGGATTGCCCCCATATCATCAACGATTGCCAGCGCCGTCAAAAAAACAGCAATCGCCCGCGGGGCATTTCCTGCCACTAACGCCAGCAGGCCCATAGCAAAGGCAATATCCGTCGACATCGGGATTGCCCAGCCTGAAATCGTTGGCTCTGAAAAATTAAACAGTAAATATAGCAGCGCTGGTACTGCCATCCCTCCCAGAGCTGCTGCGATTGGCAAAATCGTTGCCGCCAAAGACTTTAACTCGCCAAACAAAAACTCACGCTTTATTTCCATGCCAACAACAAAGAAAAACACGGCCATAAGGCCATCATTGATCCAGTGCAATAACGACATCGATAAAATATAATCACCAAAACCAGCTGCAAGCTTTACGTGCAAAATATTTTCATAAAATCCGGCATATGAAGAATTGGCCAAAAACATAGCCCCGGCGGCGCTGACTAGCAGCAAAATACTGCTAAAAATCCCCTGTCGAAAAAACTCCATAAAGGCTTGGCTTACTTTTCTTACCCGCACCTTAAAGATGCGGCTCGTTTTTTTTCGCATATGAAATTCCCCCTTCCTTTAAAACAACTTCTCTAAGCTATCTCTTTACAAAAAAAATAGAAGAACCCCGTTTGTGAACAGACTCCTCCTAAACAACCACTTCTATTAACTTATATATTTATTATAACAGAACTAACGAAAAAACAAAAGACCGCCGGCAATATTTCACCGACGGCCTCCTCTATGCTTAAAACTTAGGCAATAACAACTAAAGTTTCGCCAACTTTTACGTTCTGACCAGCAGCTACATTAAATGCTTTTACTGTGCCAGCAGCCGGAGCTGTGATTTCGTTCTGCATTTTCATAGCTTCAAGAATCAAAAGAACATCGCCAGCTTTTACAGCTGCGCCTTCTGCTGCAACAAGTTTAACGATCTTGCCTGGCATTGGTGCATTTACTGCTGTTTCGCCAGCGCCTGCTGCTACTGCTGCTTTCGGTGCTGCTGCCGGAGCTGCCGGGGCTTTTGGTGCTGCCGGAGCTTTCGGAGCTGCTGCTTTAGCCGGAGCTGCTGCTTTTACTTCTTCAATTTCTACTTCATAAGCGTTGCCGTTAACTTTGATATTAAACTTTTTCACTGATTATTCCTCCAAAATTAAAATATGTTTTCTTTAGAATCAGGGGCTTACATTGCGCTACGACGGCCAGCCATAACCCAGGCATCGCTGCGTTTAATGCGCACAGCTACAACCTGATTGCCGACCATCATCTGAACTGCTGCCGAGATAGCGGCAACAACTTCAGGACTGATATCTTTTGCGTCAATTTTCATTGTGATTACTCCCTTATTATAATGGAATATTGCCATGCTTTTTGGCAGGGCGATCTTCACGCTTGCTAGCAAGCATATTCAATGCTGTGATAATACGAGGTCTTGTTTCGCAAGGCTCAATAACCATGTCAACATAACCGCGTTCAGCAGCTTTATAAGGAGTTGCAAACTCTTCAACATATTCAGCTGTTTTCTTTTCAACATCCGGATCCTTGCGGAAAATGATGTTGGCAGCGCCAGCCGGACCCATAACAGCGATTTCAGCTGTCGGCCAAGCCATAACCTGGTCAGCACCAAGTTCACGGCAGCACATAGCGATATACGATCCGCCATAAGCTTTACGAGTGATAACGGTAACTTTCGGAACCGTTGCTTCACTGTATGCATAGAGCATTTTTGCACCATGACGGATGATCCCACCGTATTCCTGATCGGTTCCCGGCAAAAAGCCCGGTACATCGACAAGGTTAACGAGCGGAATGTTAAACGCATCACAGAAACGGATGAAACGGGCCGATTTATCGGAAGCATTTACATCAAGGCAACCAGCCATAACTGCCGGCTGATTAGCGATAATCCCCACCGATCTGCCGTCGAAACGAGCAAAGCAAGTGATGATGTTTTTCGCAAAATGTTCATGAACTTCATAGAAATCGCCATTATCAACCAGCGAAGTGATGACATCGCGCATATCATACGGTGCGTTCGGATTGTCCGGAATAACCGTATTGAGACTTTCATCCATGCGGGAGGCATCATCATCTGTTTCCACAATCGGAGAATCTTCCATATTGTTGCTCGGCAGGAAGCTGAGCAGGTAACGAATCTGGTTAATGCAATCTTCTTCGTTTTCAGCCGCAAAATGAGCTACACCCGAAGTCGAGTTATGGGTCATCGCACCACCGAGTTGTTCCGCTGTAACTTCTTCCGCTGTAACGGATTTGATAACAGCCGGACCAGTGATAAACATCTGGCTGGTGTTTTTCACCATATAGATAAAGTCGGTAATTGCCGGTGAGTAAACCGCACCGCCGGCACATGGTCCCATGATTACGGAAATCTGCGGGATAACACCGGATGCTGTTGTGTTTCTGAAGAATATGTTGCCATAGCCGCTCAGTGCATCAACAGCTTCCTGAATGCGTGCTCCGCCGGAATCATTGATTCCGATAACCGGGGCACCCATTTTCATTGCTAAATCCATAACTTTGCAGATTTTAGCAGCATGCATTTCTCCCAAGGAACCGCCTTCTACCGTAAAGTCCTGTGCATATGCATAGACAAGACGGCCATCAACCGTACCATAACCGGATACAACGCCTTCACCTGGCAGATCTTTCTTTTCCTGACCGAAGTTCGTGCAGCGATGCTTCATGAACTGGTCGAGCTCAACGAATGTGTTTTCATCAAAAAACAAGTTAATGCGTTCACGGGCTGTCATTTTTCCCTTTTGGTGCTGCTTTTCAACACGGCTGGCACCGCCGCCCTGCATAACTTTTTCTCGTTTTTCATTCATGAGATCAATTTTTTCTTGAACAGTAGCCATTTTTTACCTCCTACAAAGTAGCTCTTTCTTTCATGGAATAAAATTCCACTGTATAATCTTCTCGCCGGCGCTGCCTGAGCAGCTCCGGCGAAAAAAACAACCTTCAGCTTACCTTATTTATTGCGCTGGCAAAGTTCTACCAGAATACCGCTCATTTTCGGATGAACGAATGCAATGCTGGATCCGCCGGCACCATAACGAGGTTTTTCGTCAATCATACGAACGCCTTTTGCTTTGAGATCAGCCAAAGTCTGTTCAATATCATCTACGCGCAAAGCGATATGCTGAATACCGCTGCGACCGCCATTTTTTTCCAAAAATTTAGCAATTGGGCCGTCTGGTGTAGTCGATTCCAAAAGTTCAACTTCGCTGTCGCCGGACGGAATGAAACAAACTTTTACACTCTGCTCTTCAACAACTTCTTCCCCGCTAGCTTCCATGCCGAGAACATCTGTATAAAATTTCTTTGCTTCTTCCAAATTTGGAACTGCAATGCCAATATGATCGATTCTATCAACTTTAAACATATAAACTACCTCCAAATATATATTAAGTAATAATCTATATTACTTAATTTTATTTTAACATATCTTTGATAATACCGCTAACAATACTGTACGGATCAGCCTCATGCTCTTTGATCTGCTGCACATAATCATCAAGTTTGCCTGTATCAACAATTTTTTTGGTGATATGTCTGCCGATGCTGCCATGCAGAATGTCGAGTATTTCATTTCTTGTCCGTTCGGTTCGCTTAATAGTCAACTGCCCATTTTCCTTAATATGCGCATAGTGCTCTTCGATCTTTGCAATCAGTTCATCTATGCCCTTGCTCTGGCTGGCAACAACCTGCTGGATTGGTGGACGCCAATCGCTCATATTGCCATCGAGATCAAGCATCATATTGAGTTCAATATTGAGTTTGTCTGCGCCGTCATGATCGGCCTTATTTATCGCAAACACATCGCCGATTTCAAGAATCCCGGCCTTGATTGCTTGGATATCATCGCCCATTCCCGGAATTAATACGACCATTGTCGTATCAGCCGCTTTGACGATGTCGACCTCCGACTGTCCGACACCAACAGTTTCAACAAAAATAATATCTTTGCCAAAAGCGTCCATCGCCTTAACAGCATCTGCTGTTTTCTGCGATAAGCCGCCGAGACTGCCGCGTGTCCCCATGCTCCGGATAAACACACCCTCATCAAGTGTGAGATCATTCATGCGAATACGGTCTCCCAAAATCGCCCCGCCCGAAAACGGGCTGGTTGGGTCAACTGCTATAATACCTACGGTCTTGCCCATTTTCCGATAAGCTGTCGCCAGCCGATCGGTCAATGTACTTTTCCCAGCCCCCGGAGGACCGGTGATTCCCAGCACAAATGCATTTCCTGTGTGCGGATATAATTTCCTCATAATATCGGTAGCTTCATCGTATTCGTTTTCAATCGCTGTAATCGCCCGCGACAAAGCCAGTCGGGACCCGTTTAAGAGCTCCTGTGCTATATCCATTTTTGCACCACCTTTGGCATAAGCGCGCCCTCTTAAATATGTCTAAGAGGGCTCTGCTTTTATGTCAAATTATTTTACATTTTCTTTGATGAATTTAATGATATCGCCTGTCGGTGTACCCGGAGTGAATACGCCCGCAACGCCAGCTTCTTTAAGCGCCGGAATATCACCTTCCGGAATAACGCCGCCGCCGATGATCAAAGCATCCGTCAAGCCTTTTTCTCTTACTAATTTTACAATTTTCGGGAAAAGATGCGGATGAGCTCCGGAGAGGATGCTCATTGCCACAACATTTACGTCTTCCTGAAGTGCTGCTTCAGCGATCTGTTCCGGCGTCTGGCGAAGGCCAGTGTATATTACTTCAAAGCCGGCATCACGAAGTGCACGGGCTACAACTTTTGCTCCACGGTCATGACCATCAAGACCAGGTTTTGCTACTAATACTCTAATGCGTTTTTCCATCGTATTGTCCCTCCAACTCTCACTATTAATTACAGGTTAACATGTGCTTCGTATTCACCGAATACTTTGCGCATAACGCCACAGATTTCACCCAATGTAGCATATGTCTTAACAGCAGCAAGAATATGCGGCATGAGGTTTTCTTCTTCGTCCTGGCAAGCTTTTTCAAGAGCAGCCAATGCAGCCTGAACAGCTGCATTATCGCGGTTAGCTCTCATATCAGCCAATTTTGCCTTCTGTTTTTCACCAACCGAAGCATCTACGCGCAGAAGACCTTCTACTGGTTTTTCTTCAACCTGGAATTTGTTTACGCCAACAATAACTTTAGCATTGGATTCAACATCCATCTGCCATTTATAAGCACTGTCCTGAATTTCTTTCTGAATATATCCTTTTTCGATAGCAGTAACGGCGCCGCCGATTTCATCGATTTTTTTGATATATTCCCAAGCTTCAGCTTCAATCTTGTTGGTGAGGGCTTCTACATAGTAGGAACCTGCAAGCGGATCGATTACATCGGCCAAACCACTTTCATAGGCAACGATCTGCTGCGTACGAAGGGCAACCATTACGGAATCTTCCGTAGGCAGAGCCAAGGCTTCATCACGGGAATTTGTATGCAACGACTGCGTACCGCCCATTACAGCTGCAGCTGTCTGCAAGGCAACACGAACGATGTTGTTGTTCGGCTGCTGTGCTGTCAGCATGGAACCAGCTGTCTGTGTGTGTACACGAAGCATCCAGGATTTCGGGTTTTTAGCCTGGAAACGTTCTTTCATTACTTTTGCCCATACGCGACGGGAAGCTCTGAACTTAGCAACTTCTTCAAGTACGTTGTTATGTGCATTCCAGAAGAAAGAGAGACGACCAGCGAAAGCATCAACATCAAGGCCAGCCTTGATTGCTGCTTCACAGTAAGCAATACCGTCAGCAATTGTGAAAGCAATTTCCTGCGATGCTGTCGAACCTGCTTCACGGATATGATAACCAGAAATGGAAATTGTGTTCCATTTTGGTACATGTTTGGAACAATATTCAAAGATGTTAGTGATCAAACGCATCGAAGGACGCGGCGGGAAAATGTATGTGCCACGGGCAGCATATTCTTTAAGAATATCGTTCTGGATTGTCCCTTTGAGCTGATCTGCTGCTACACCCTGTTTTTCAGCAACAGCGATGTACATAGCAAGCAAAACCGATGCCGGTGCATTGATTGTCATCGAAGTGGAAACTTTGCCAAGATCGATCTTGTCAAAGAGAACTTCCATGTCAGCCAAGGAGTCAATAGCAACCCCTACTTTACCAACTTCACCTTCAGAAATTTCATCATCCGAGTCATAACCGATCTGTGTCGGCAAGTCAAATGCGCAAGACAGACCCGTCGCACCGGATTCAATCAGGTAACGATAGCGTTTGTTGGATTCTTCGGCTGTCGAAAAACCTGCATACATACGCATCGTCCAGAAACGACCACGGTACATTGTCGGCTGCACGCCGCGAGTGAAAGGATATACGCCCGGGAAACCGATTTCATCGGCATAATCTGTATCTTTTACATCAAGTGGTGTGTACAGGCGCTGTGCTGGAACATTAGCGCGCTCCGGGAATTTTGCGATTGCTTTTTCTACATTGGCCTGATATTTAGCCAATTCAGCTTGAATTTTTTCATTGCTCATAATGGAAATTGCCCCCCTGCTTATTTCTTCATTGTACCTGTTTCAATGAATCTTTCATGCCATGACAGCGCTTCGTTGATGATATGCGGTGTATGTGCATGTTTGGTAATTTGCTCAGCTCTATCTAAATATTCCTGCAGCATTGGCTTGTAATCCGGATGTGCGCAGTTTTCAATAATGACACGTGCGCGTTCACGCGGTGATAACCCGCGCAAATCAGCCAAGCCCTGTTCGGTGATGATGACATCAACATCATGCTCCGTGTGATCTACATGAGAACACATTGGCACGATCGATGAAATCAAACCATTCTTCGCCGTGGAAGTGGTGAAGAAGCATGTCAGATATGCGTTGCGGGCAAAATCGCCCGATCCGCCAATACCATTCATCATCTTTGTCCCCATGATATGTGTGGAATTCACATTACCATAGATATCACATTCAATCGCCGTGTTCATGGCAATAATGCCGATGCGACGAGCCACTTCCGGGCTGTTGGCGATTTCCTGCGGACGAAGCATGATATGCTTGCGATATTCTTTTATATTCTTATAGAAACGTTCCTGTCCATCCGGTGACGGTGACAGAGACGTACCAGAAGCAAAACTCAGTTTACCGGCATCGATCAAGTCGAACATGCCGTCCTGAATAACTTCGGTATATACGGACAAATCCGTGAGATCCGAATCAACAAACCCGCTAATTACCGCATTTGCTACATTACCAACGCCAGACTGAAGCGGCAGAAGGTTTTTCGGCAGGCGGCCGGCTTTGACTTCATTGTGAAGAAATTCGATCATAAAATGCGACATATTTTTCGAGTCCTGGTCAATTTCACCAAATGGACGCGTTTTGTCTTTGATATCACATGGCACTATGTACTTTATTTTGTCCGGTGTGCATGGAATATACGGTGTGCCGATGCGGTCATTTGCTTTGACAATCGGGATTGGAAGACGATGCGGTGGATCAAGTGGAACATACACATCATGCATTCCTTCGAGGTCTACCGGCTGTGATGTATTCACTTCAACGATAACTACGTCTGCCGTCTGCACATAAGACGCCGAGTTCCCCATAGAAGTCGTTGGAATGATATTGCCTTCTTCAGTGATTGCGCAAGCCTCAACGATAGCAACGTCAATTTTCCCGCCCATGAAACCATAGCGGGCAAGCTGCGCCGATTCACTCAAATGAAGATCGCAGTACTCTACTTCACCGCTGTTGAGCTGTGTGCGAAGTACTTTGTCGGTCTGATATGGCATACGTCTCTTAATGCCGTGAACCTTTGCTAATGCACCGTCGAGTTCTGGGCCAACGGAAGCCCCCGTCCATAAATTAATCTGAAACGGTTCTTTTTCCATTCTCTTGGCAAGTGCCAAAGGAACTGCTTTTGGATACCCCGCCGGGGTAAATCCACTTGTACCAATGTTCATATTAGGCTTGATGAAAGCGGCTGCTTCCTCCGCACTAACGATCTTTGCCTGCAATTCTTTATTGCGCACTCGATCGAGAATATCAATCATTGATAAAATCCTCCCTCATTAGGTCAACTCTAACTTGGCCTTTAGTCTTTTGACTAACACATAGTACCAGACTTTTGACAAATTCGTGTAAACAAAATCCTGCACAAAGCATCTATGTATAACTAGAAATTATCATAAAAGTCATTAATAATTATAGATTATCATAGCAACATGCATTAGTTATATCCCATTGACAAGCATACCACTACAAATAAAAGCCGTCAAGATAGATATTTCGTCTTTCTGACGGCTTTTTTCCCTCTGATTGTGAAAATATGTTCAATCTTTAATGAATTCATAAAGGCTTGCGGATTTGACAAAATTTTCATACAGAAAATTTTTTTTCTTTATTTGCGTGTAATATGGTATGACAAACTGCTCAGTCCGACCGACAGATCCTCATTGACAATATGAACTGCTGTAGGAACCTGCATTTTGATGGGAGCAAAATTCCAAATGCCACGGACACCGGAAGCAACGAGCTGATCAGCCACTCCCTGGGCGAAGGCAGCCGGAACGGCAATAATGCCGATATGAATATTTCGTTCGGCCACAATCCGGTCCAGATCGGCAACATCCTCGACCTTTATGTGATTGACGGTCGTGCCGATGACATTTGTATCCTGATCAAACAGTGCCACCAAATTAAAGCCAAGCGTCACGAAATTCTGATAATTAGCCAGAGCTACCCCCAGATGACCTATCCCAATGACAGCGATATTCCAGTGATTATCAAGTCCTAAAATTTCCCCGACATTGCGTTTTAGTTCATTCACATAATAGCCAACGCCTTTTTTACCGAACTGTCCAAACGAAGCCAAATCCTTGCGAATTTGCTCCGGAGTAATGCTCAGGCGGCGACCAAGATCATCGGATGAAATAATATCTATCCCTTCATCCTGTGCCAGCCGCAGCGTGCGAAAATACAGCGGCAATCGATCAATTGTCGCCTTCGATATTGCAATTTGTCCTTTCAATGTAAAGCCTCCCCTGGTGCCCAGCCTGCTGCACCATCTATAATTTCCCTAATTTATATATTATTATCCTGCATACTCCTCAAAACTGAGCACCATCAGTGCTCCAAGCAGCCAAAACAGCATCGACGATTCTATATTAAATAAAACATAGTCCGTAATTCCATTGAGAGCAATTGACAACATGGCCAGACCGCAGCCTAGCAACAGTCCATTCAAGAATCTTGATTCCCGCAAATTCCCCGCCGAAAGTCCCTTCCAAAGCAGGCCAAAAAAGAACGTCATAAAGCTAAGGCAGCCAACAATTCCAATTTCAGCCGCAAAATTTAAATACATATTATGTGCATGAACTATTTTAACCGACGTATCATTTATATAGAAATCATACGCAGGATATACCATCCAGTAGGCCCCCCAACCAATGCCAAGCAGCGGATGATCAAGAATCATGGCTATTGTACTCTCCCAAAAAGCCAGCCGCATTTCAGAGGAAGTATCCATCCCGCCAAATACAGAAACAAGCCGGTCCGCCAGCGCTGGCTGCAAAGCTAAAAGCAAGGCTGCCAAAGCAATGCACCCCAATAAGATGCGCCGGTCTTTCAATACGCCATAACCGGCGATGACCAAGGCCATACTCAAACAAGCTCCACGGGCATATGTCATCGATAAGCAGATTGCCAGCAAGCAAAAAAAGCCTGCGAGTAGCAGCCGCGATTTCCGATCTTCCAGCCAGCAAAACATTCCAAATACAACAGACATGACGACATCAAGGTATCCCGCCAAAATATTGGGGTTTTCCCAAGTTGAAAATACGCGAGTTTTTAATTCTGGGAAGGCCTCGCCATCAACCCACTTCATCGCACTTATATCAATGCCAAAAATGTACTGATGAAATCCGTATAAGACAACCATCAAGGCTGAAACGCCCAAAGCATAGACAATCTGCTGAATCTGGCGCAAAGTCGTTACATTCTGCACAACCAGCAGATAAGTAAGGACATATCGGCCCACCAGATTGTAATAATTATAAAAGCTAAACGCCGGGTCCGGTGAAACGGCAACCGAAAGTCCACTGATTATCGTAAATATCGCAATGGGCAAGTCGAAGACCGTCCGGCGAAAGTTTCTGTTCTTACCACTGACAATCATTTTTATACTATATAAAAAAATCCCAATTCCCAGGGAAAGACTTGCCATAAAGGGCATAAGTGCCAGGAAAAATGCCAAAGATGTGATCGCATAAAAAATCAGCTGATCAAGATCCTGGAGCAAACGTTTTTTTCTAAATATATTCACATTCTCACCTTTTTACCTCTTGTGATTCAAAAAGAAAGGAAATCGACCAACTATAGTATTTCTACCGCAGCGGCCAATTCCCTTTTTTTATGCCATTTATTTTTCCGCCAACAGCATCTGCCGAATGCCGCCAATCAGATAAAGCGAGCCGGCTATACAGAGTAAGCGTTTTTTATCCGCCAGTTCCAGTGCCCTCGCCAGAGCTTCCTCATTGTCAGCCTGTACCTCAATATGTTGCGCTTCGATCTTTTTGGCAACATATACCGGGTCTGCCGCCCTTTCCGACTGCGGCATCGTCACAACAACAGTATCATTGGGCCGGATCAGCGTTTTGACCATTGTCTCAACATCTTTATCCTTCAAAATTCCCAGCAGGATCACGCGTTCACGTCCTGGAAAATAAACATCGAGATTTTGCCGCAAGACATTGATCCCCGCCGGATTATGCGCCCCATCAAGGATGACATCCTGCCCGTCTTGCACAAACCGTTCAAACCGCCCCGGCCAGGCCGCCAAACGCAAGGCTTCGCGAGCGCTTGCGTCAGTGATGCGGTCATCCTGGTTATGTAGCAGCTGCAGCGTCATAATTGCCAAGCTGCTATTTTCGACCTGATGCTCACCGAGCATATGCAAGCAATATTCCTCCGAAGAACCAATTAATCCCGAGTTAAATTGCAGGCATTGCTGCTGTCCATCAAAAGCAGACATTTCTGATTTAAAATCCTCCCCGGCAACAAAAATATCAGAATTTTTTTCGAGAGCTGTCTTGCGGATAATATCAAGGGCAACGCCTTTGGCTGCCGTCACCACAGGTACTCCGTCCTTTATGATGCCGGCTTTATGATGCGCAATCCCTTCCAGGCTGCCGCCGCAGCGGTCTGCATGTTCCATCGTCACGTTCGTGATAATCGACACTTCTGGCTCAATGACATTCGTTGAGTCGAGCAATCCGCCAAGTCCGACCTCAATAACAGCATAATCGACTTCGCTGTCTGCAAAATACAAAAATGCCATGGCCGTCAGAACTTCAAACTGGGTCGGATTTTCCTGTCCTGCTGCCACCATTTGCTCAACAGCTGTTTTAACCCGGAAAAGGCAATGACAAAAATCAGCCTCACTGATCGGTTCGCCATTGATCTGCATCCGTTCGGTATAGGAAATCAAATGCGGCGATATGTAAAGACCGGTCCTGATGCCGCAATGCGTGAGCATTCCGGCAAGCATAACCGAAGTCGATCCTTTCCCATTGGTTCCCGTCACATGAATCGTCTTATAGCGATTTTGTGGCAACTCGAGAATTTTTGTCAGGCCTTCAATGCGTTCAAGGCCGAGTTTTATACCGAAGGTATTCAAACTGTCGAGATAATTGAGTGCTTCTTGATACGTCATATTTCTTGTCCTTCTTATTCGCTGCACAAACACATAGTACTAATCGTTCCTGTGCCTGCGTTGCATTTTTTAAAGTGTAGCCAGATAAGCCAGTCTTTCCTGAACGGCCGCCCGCTTTTCTTCATATCCTTTTTGCTTTTCGCGTTCCTTTTCGACAACATCCGCTGGAGCCTTCGCCACAAAACCGGCATTTGACAATTTCCCGCTCAAGCGACTGATCTCCTTGTCGAGGGTTTCCAACTCCTTGCCAAGGCGGGCACTTTCCTTCTCTACATCAATAAGGCCTTTGAGCGGCAAATAAATTTCGACCCCGCTGACAACTGCAGCCATCGCATTTTCAGGTTTTGCTGCTTCGCCGCCAAGAATCGTAACCGGCAGCGCTGACGCCAAAACGGTCAGATAGGAGGTATTGGCCGCCATGACAGATGCAATTTCTTCATCCGCAATCTGCAGGATCACTTCACTTTTTTTGCTCGGAGCGGCATTGACCTGCACCCGCATATTGCGTACAGATTTAATAGTTTCCATAATTGTTGTCATATGCGCTTCAGCCGCATCGTCGACCTTAGACTCTTCACCCGTTGGCCAGCAAGCAGTCATGACACTTTTTCCTTCATGCGGAATATGCTGCCATATTTCTTCGGTGATAAATGGCATAAACGGATGCAGCAGACGCAAGGTTCTTTCCAGAACATAGGCCAGCACATATTGTGCCGTCTGCCGCGGGCGCTGATTGTCCGCATCATACAGGCGGGCTTTCGCCAATTCAATATACCAGTCACAAAATTCATTCCAGATGAATTCATATATGGTCCGTCCAGCCTCACCGAGCTCAAATTTTTCAAGATTATCGGTCACGCTGGCTACCGTCTTGGCGTAGCGACTTAGGATCCATTTATCAGCCAGCGTATAATCTGCAGGTTCCGGCACAAACGCTGGATCAAAGCCCTCCAAATTCATCAGCATAAACCGCGATGCGTTCCAAAGTTTATTGGCAAAATTTCGCGTAGCCTCTACCCGTTCCCAGTAAAAGCGCATGTCATTGCCCGGAGTATTACCGGTGATCAGCATAAAGCGTAAGGTGTCAGCCCCGTATTTATCAATGACTTCAACCGGATCGATACCGTTGCCGAGCGATTTGCTCATCTTGCGCCCCTGCGAGTCGCGAACCAGCCCATGAATAAATACATGTTTAAACGGAATATCCCCGCCAAACTCAAGCCCCATCATAACCATCCGGGCTACCCAGAAGAATATGATATCATAGCCCGTCACTAATACACTGGTCGGATAAAACTGTTTGAGTTCCGCCGTCTGCTCTGGCCACCCCATCGTTTCAAACGGCCACAGGCCCGAACTGAACCAAGTATCAAGCACATCCTCATCCTGATTCAAATGGTGTCCGCCGCACTTAGGGCAAACGGTCACAGCCTCACGGGCCACAATGGTTTCGCCGCAATCACTGCAGTACCAGGCCGGAATCCGGTGTCCCCACCAGAGTTGGCGTGAAATGCACCAGTCGCGGATGTTTTCCAGCCAATTGATATAAATTTTAGTAAATCGCTCTGGGACAAACTGAATTTTCCCGCTGGTTACAGCCTCAATCGCCGGTTTTGCCAATGATTCCATTTTGACAAACCACTGTTTTGAAACAAGCGGCTCCACGGTCGTGTGGCAGCGCGAGCAGTGCCCGACCGCATGTTCGTGCTCTTCGACACTGACCAAAAATCCTTCCTGTTTCAGTTCGTCGAGCAGCTGTCGGCGGCATTCGCTGCGATCAAGGCCAGCATATTTGCCAGTGCTTTCGGACATCGTTCCATCATTTTCAATAACAACGATCTGCTCGAGATCATGACGCTGCCCCATTTCAAAATCGTTTGGATCATGGGCCGGTGTTACCTTTACGGCTCCCGTACCAAAGGCAGGGTCGACGTAGCTGTCAGCAAACAGTGGAATCCGGCGGCCGACAATCGGCAGCACCAGCATTTTTCCGATCAGATCACGATAGCGTTCATCCTCCGGATGCACCGCAACCCCGGTATCGCCAAACATGGTTTCCGGACGCGTTGTAGCAATTTCAACGTACTGTCCTGTTCCCTCAACCTCATAGCGCAGATGATAAAGATGTCCCGCTTGAGTCTCGTGATCCACCTCAATATCACTGATTGCCGTATTGCAGCGCGGGCACCAATTTGTAATGCGTGTTCCCTGATAAATCAGCCCCTTTTCATAAAGGCTGACGAAAACTTCCCGTACCGCTGTCGAACAGCCCTCATCCATGGTAAAGCGCTCGCGGTCCCAGTCGCAGGAAGATCCCAGCGACCGAAGCTGTGACATAATGCGGCTGCCGAATTTTTCCTTCCAGTCCCAAACGCGCTCAAGAAATTTGTCGCGTCCAAGATCATAACGGGATATTCCTTCTGTCCGCAACGCTTCCTCAACCTTAGCCTGAGTAGCAATGCCCGCATGATCGCAGCCCGGCATCCATAAGGTATTATAGCCCTGCATGCGGCGCCAGCGAATCAGAATATCCTGCAGGGTATTATCCATCGCGTGTCCCATATGAAGCTGACCAGTTACATTCGGTGGTGGAATGACAATGCTGTATGGTTTTTTATCCGCTTCTACTTCAGCATGAAAGAGTTTATTCTCTTCCCAGAACTGATACCATTTTTTTTCAAACGACTGCGGATCATAAACTTTTGGTATATTGTTTTCTTCCATTAAATATCTCTCCCCCATAACACTTTAAAATAAAAAAGTCTCCTCCATCCCAAAGGACGAAAGAGACTGCTTTCGCGGTACCACCTAATTTTTCCGGTAAAAAACCGGACTCAACTGCCATAACGCTGCACTGCGGCCGTGCTTACTTTTAAATTCAGCCCGGCGGCTCCAAAGCTACCTTCCATAATCCTTGCAGGGAAATCTTCCAGCCTCGGATTTCCTCTCTAAGCTGCGGCCGATCATGTACTCTCTTTTTCATTGCCTGTGTCCCGTCTCACCATCTGATGAAACCTAATTTTTAGTAAATTTATTATATCCTCATATCTAGAGCCTGTCAAGCGAATACCCGCTTTAGGCCTACAGCTCCTGAATGATCGTCAAAATAATCGGACGGCGCCGTGTTTTCGCATAAATAAATTTTCCCAGGGCATCACGAACGGAGGATTTTATAACCGACCATTCCGTGACATCCTTTTCCTCGCATTTATCGAGTGCCTGACAGACGACTTTCTTCGCCGATTCCATGAGTTCTCCCGCTTCGCGGACGTAGATAAAGCCGCGCGATACCATATCCGGACCGGCAACTACATGAGAAGATCCCTTTTCCATCACGATAACGACAATCATGACTCCATCCTGGGAAAGCATCTGACGATCGCGCAACACGATGTTGCCAACATCACCGACACCAAGTCCGTCAATATAAACCTTGCCGGAAGTTACATTGCCGGCAATAGCCCCCTTGACTTCACCGTTTTCCCGGTTAAACTGAAAGACCTGTCCATTTTCCCCGATCAGGATATTTTCCCGCGGCAGGCCCCACTCCTCGGCCAAATCGCGGTGGCTCATCAGCATGCGATACTCACCATGAACCGGAATCAGGTACTTCGGACGAATAAGACTCAACACCAAACGCAGGTCTTCTTGACAGGCATGCCCAGAAACATGAATGCCTGCCGAGCGCTCGTGCACAACCTCCGCTCCAAGGCGCAGCAACGAATCAATGGTTTTTGAAACCGCCTTTTCATTGCCCGGAATCGGCGTCGCCGAAAAAATAACCCGGTCGCCGCGTTCAATCTGAATCTTGCGGTGATCGCCCCTTGACATGCGTGATAAACCAGCCATTGGCTCACCCTGGCTGCCAGTTGTTAAAATCAGCAGCTGCCCTGCCGGATAGCGACGCATCTCATCAACATCAATCAGCTTACCTTCAGGAATTTTTAAATAGCCAAGATCCATGGCAATATTGATGACATTGACCATGCTGCGACCGACAACTACCACCCGGCGGCCATGGTTACAGGCTGCATCGACAGCCTGCTGGATGCGTGACACATTCGAAGCAAACGTAGCCAGCAGAATCCGTCCTCTTGCTCCGTCGAAGGCCTTGTCAAGTGCTGTCATCACCGTGCTTTCTGACTTTGTAAAACCCGGGGTTTCAGCATTCGTACTATCGGCCATCAATGCCAGAACACCTTCATCGCCTAACTTGGCGAATTTTTGAAAATCGAGTTTTTTTCCATCGACCGGGGTATAATCCACCTTAAAATCACCGGTATGAACAATCGTTCCCATCGGTGTCTTAAAATAAAGCGCGACCGCATCCGGAATCGAATGACTCGTCTGAACAAAGCCGACACGAATTTTGCCAAAGACAAGCTCATCCCCGGGCTCAATAATATTAAGGCAACTGCGATCGACACGGTTTTCCTTTAGTCTGCCCTCTGCCAAACCCATAGCCAAACGTGTTCCATACACAGGGACCTGGAACTGCTGCAAAAAATAGGACAATGCCCCTATATGATCTTCATGTCCGTGCGTGATGACCACAGCCCGGATTTTATCCTGATTTTCAACCAAATATGTCATATCCGGAATGACAAGATCAATCCCGAGCATATCATCATCTGGGAATGCCAATCCGCAGTCAAGGACAACAATATCCGAACCATAGCGGATAACCGTCATATTCTTGCCAACTTCACCGAGTCCGCCAAGTGGAATAATTTCAAGTTTATTTTGTTTTCTCAAGAAAAAATAACCCCCCTACCATCTATATAAAATTATAATCTATCACCTTAATAATGAAATGCTCTAAAACTGACCCACGATCAAAAAAACGGTCCGCTTCATCTGAGCAAAACAAGCCCGCACATCATATTCAGTCCTTTTATTATATAACATTTTAAAAAACGGCACAAGGTTTATAAAAAACGCAAAAAAAGCCCCGCCATTGCGGGGCTTTACATTTACAACTGGTGCGGAAGACAGGACTTGAACCTGCACGTCGTGGACACTAGATCCTAAGTCT
>JBOFWE010000019.1:0-3696 GCA_051653465.1 Selenomonadaceae bacterium
GCGCCATATACCCGGCCGATCCCACAATAATGAGCCCTAAGCTGAAGACGACAATCAAGATACTGAGTTTCTGTTTGATTTTTAAATCGCTAAACCACTTCATTGCGCTACACTCCTCATATATTTTATTTGTATGAAAAACTCCATCCCAAAGACAATGCCCTAGTAAAAAATCATTCCTTAAAAGCGTATGGTGTGATTTTTATCATACCAACATGTCTAAATATTCTATTAATTCATTAAAGGAATTTAAAATCCCTTCTTTTTAATGCTGTAAATCACCATTTTCCCGACAAAAGTATCACATTGTCTTTTTGCAGATATATCCTTTATAGTATATGGCTACTTATAAAAATTGCCCAAACCTTCAACGAACTTCCATAATAATCGGCTGCGGGAAAGCTGACCAGTTTTTTTGCCATATTCAAAGAAAATTCTTCATCTGCATCCATGTTACTTACACTAAGAAATGCCGCCAAGTAAACGGCATTTATATATGATACCTTTGGCATACCATCCAGAGTGTATCCAGCTACTAGATTTTCCAAACCAATGCTTTTAATAAATTTCGCTTGTTTCTTCAACAAAATTTCTGCTAAGGGATCTCCGGTCTGGCTATAAAAAGAATATAAGCGTAGCGGGCAGCGAACTGCATCATATCCAAAATCATTTTGGCCCTTTATTATTTTCTGATCTTGCGCGACCCAATCCGGGATAAGGCCTGTGTCTCGATCAGCAATCTGATAAAGAAACCACCGATTTTTCTTTAAAACCTTAGCCCAAATAGGATCTCCACTGGCTGCTTCAAAATTCTTATAATACCCCAATGCTATATAAGATGGATTTATCGGCGGCATCCCCCGCCAACTGTCCCCAGGAAGCAATAATCCCGTTTCATTTATTTCATACTTTTTTATTGCCTGCAACATTCTTTTAGCATCGGCCAAATAATTTTCCTGTGGCCATTTCTGGTGTGCTAACAATAAGGCATACGCAATATCCTGATCCGCATCGGCAGCAGAGCCTTTTCCGATGACGTTCCCCCAGCGATTAATCTTCCAATCCATCAACCCTTTATTATTAATATATCCCTTCGCATATTGCCAAAGCTCTTTAAAAGTAAGTTCATCATCCATTGCCACGCTAAAAAGAAGGCCATATCCCATTGCCTCACTGACCGTAGTGAAATCATCCTGAGGATTTACTACTCTTTTAAAAGAGCCAGCAGGGACTACATAATTTTGTTTCCATGAATTATAAGCAGATACAGCCCCTGCTCTCAGCAAATCTTCCCTTTCATTTGCAAACACCCGCGGGCAGCCAATTGTTATACAACAAAAATATAGCATATATAAGCAAACGCCTAGCACTTTTAATTTCATCATATTTATCCTTTCCCGGATTATTGATTTCCCCCTTATCTTTTCCTAACAGAATCCATTATCTTCCTAGCCACATCCGTTAATTCTTCCTGTTGTTGCTGTTTATTATAATACCCCTGATAGGTCCTAAATAAATATCGTATTAACTCTTTATATAAGCCAACATCCAATTGGGTAAAGCTTATCCCCGCTTTATCGTGCTCTTGATTAATCCATACGACCCGTCCTCTTGTCTTTTCTTTTAAACCGTGGATAATCAAATCCATTTCTTCCTGTGTCTCAATAAGCGCAATATCTTCTTTCTTACATACAAGAGCCAGTCCCTCTGAGGATATATCTTCCAATCGACACAGTGGTTTTTTTACATCAGATAAATTGATGGTAATTTCATCTGATAGCATAAATCGTTCAGACGCCCTAAAACGAGGTCGTTCTATACAAACCAGTATGCTCATAACAATTCCCAGCAAATTATATACACTCCAGGCAGTATTAATCGCAATGGCGCCTAAGTTTACATTCTCCCCTAAAATAATATTGTATCCGCCGACAGAAAGCGCTGCGACCGTCATGATTAACAAGACAAGCTGTGGCAAAACAATGTTCCAGGATATCTGCACTTTATCTTCCACCACACCCTTAGGTGTAACCTTAAACGGAATCGGCCTGGCAAAGATTAATTCAAATAAGGAAGCAACCGCCAAATATGGTGCCATTGCTACATCATAAATATGACTCCACATCAAGCTTCGATTGTTTGATACCAATAAGCGAAAGCTCCATACTGCGGCAAAATAAGATGGCATAAAAAAGAAAAAGAGATTCTGAGCATCCGCTTGTATCGGCATAATGCCAAACAGCAAGTACAGCAATGGACAGATCAGATAAATCATTTTTTGCACACCAAAAAACCAAAATAGCAATCCGTCCACATAAATTAACCGCTGCATAAAACTTAATCCGCGGAGCGTTAATGGATTCCATTTTTTGGCAACCTGAATATTCCCTCTGCACCAGCGTTCCCGCTGTTTAATAAGATCCGAAAATTTTTCTACAGATAATCCCAGGGCTAATACCTCTTTGAGAAAAATCCCCTTATAGCCAGCCGCTTGAAGTAGCATTCCCGTCGCCATATCTTCGGTGATTGTACCGGTTGGAATTCCATCAATTTCTTCAATAGCACTTCTTCTAAACACAGCATTTGTTCCTACATGTAAAACTGCATTAAATCTTGCCCTGCCTTGTTGAATATCCTTCATGAAAAAGTCCTGTTCATTGGGGATGCTTTCTCCAAAATACAAATTGTATTGAAAAGGATCCGGATTATAAAAGACCTGTGGTGTTTGTACAAACGCCACCTGAGTATCTTCAAAGTACGGAATGGTTTTCGTTAAAAAATTTTCCTTAGCAATCATATCTGCATCAAATATTGCAAATAGTTCTCCCTGCGAATTACACAGTGCATGGTTTAAATTTCCAGCCTTTGCATGCTCATTATTGCTGCGGGTGAGGTAATGCACCCCAAATTCCCGACAAATATTTTTCACGGTATCACGATGACCATCATCGCACACATAAATATTTTTCAATTCTTCAGGGTATATTATATTCACAGCTGCAGCGATTGTCTTATTCAATAAATTTTCCGGTTCATTATACGTAGCAATAAAAATATCAACGGACGGTCGCTCGACCTCATCGAACAGCTGCTTTTCTTCTAATTTATAGGGCTGCCAGAATAAAATTTTGAATACAAAATCGCGAAAAAAACCAACCCCCTCGGCCGCCAGCAGCACAACACCTACGACAAGGCTGATCGTCAATTCCGGTGGCAATGTGTACAGCAGCCGCCAGCCTAAATAAATCGTGTTCACAATCATTGCCACAAGGAAAAAAAATTTTTTCCTGTTTTCATCCCGAGCAGCCACCGAATAAGTCAGCCCGAGAATTCCCACTGATACTATAAAAAATATCATATCAGTGCCCCATGAGAACACCATGTGCTCATCCCTCCCCTATTTTCTCTGTCCACTTGATGAATTCCACCTTCAACCCCAAAAACCTGTCAAAAAATTCTAAATATATATATTTTTTTAAATCTGTTATCCTGTAAAAAAAAAGAAGCTACTGTACAACCTCATGGATTGTGCAGTAGCTTCTATCAGCCTATTCTACCGTTGCTGCGATGGTGATAGTTCTTCTGTTTCCTGCCCTTTTTTATTAATGCCAAAAGCAAAATAGCCAAGGCTTACCAGGGCACAAAATCCGAGGCCAACGAGCAGCGATACCCGCGTGTCTTCATTAAAGCTCATAC
>JBOFWE010000020.1:0-1287 GCA_051653465.1 Selenomonadaceae bacterium
TCAAGGGGCTGTCACCGAAAAACCGGGAAGCCTTTGCTTTCGGTTCTTACGGCTGGGGCGGACAGAGCATCGGAGAGATTGAAGCCACACTGGAAGCCTGCGGTTTTCATATCTGCCTTGACAAAATCCGCATCCAAAACATCCCCACGCAAGAACAGCTGGCTGATCTTGCGGCCAAAGTTCTCGCCCTTTAAAAAAACAAATCGCACCGCCGGGAGTTTCCCGCGGTGCGATTTGTTTTTTATGGTTTTTCCACAACAATAGGCTCGAGCTGCTGGCGCCAGAGTTCATACCCCCGTTCATTCAGGTGCAATCCGTCTGATGTCAGTTCCTGGGGCAGCCGCCCCGCTTCATCCTGGAAAACCGGAACCAGATCAATATAGGTATCCCCGTATTTTTGCGCCAATTTCCGCAGCTCTTCATTCAACTGCAGGATATTGGCATTCGTTCGTAAATATACGGACGGAAAAATTTCATCATTAAAGGGCAATACACTTTCTATATAAATGGGACTATGAGGCAATTTTTCATGCAATATTTTCAGAATCTGATTATATGATTCGATCGTCTCTTCTATCGACCGGTTAAAACACAGATCATTCGTGCCGATCATCAAAAAAATCTTATCTGGCTTCAAATCAACAATCGTATCCAACCGGTTCAGCACCCCCAGTGTCGTGTCACCGCCAATGCCCCGGTTAGCCGTATGAACCTGGGGAAATAAGCGGCTCCAGTCCCCCTCATCCGTCATGCTGTCACCAACAAACACGCTCGCCTTCGCTGGCCGCGGGGCAAATGAAAAATACAGGGTTCGCAACCGATAGTGAAGGCTCAGATAGGGTGGATCATCTTCGCTGCGGCTTAGATCATCCATATAGGAATACAACCATTTTTCAGCATTACTGCTGGCACTGCCCAGTGTGAACATCCGAAAAAACAGGACCGCCAGCAGCAGACAGAAAAAAATCATAATGCAACGTTTACCAGCAAAATCATATTCCATATAGTTGACACACCCCTCAACGGCCTATTTTTCTGATTGATATATGATACATAAGATTCCACAGCCAGAAGCAAAACCCCTTTACAACTGCAAAAAAGCACCCGCTTCCAAAAGCGGGTGCTTTTTCACAGAGATCTCATTTTACTATCAGCCGGCAATAACATCAATTTCCACCAAAGCATTTTTCGGCAGGTTTGCGACTTCAACACAGACCCGTGCCGGGCAGTCTGTGGTAAAATACGTAGCATAAACTGCATTGACTGCGGCAAAATCATTGATATTTT
>JBOFWE010000021.1:0-8585 GCA_051653465.1 Selenomonadaceae bacterium
AAATATATTTGCATGCAGCGTACGTGTGTGCTATGATGTAAGTACGGCAGAGAAAAAGAATGCCGGCAACTGCTCAAGGGGACGTAAAGGTTTCGACGGGGGTAGCTGTTGTATAGGTAGCGAGCCGGGGGGTCATCAACCCGTTAGTAAGGTGAAACTTTTATTAAATATAAAAGCTAACGATAACTACGCTTTAGCAGCTTAATGCTAACCTCTTTCTGATCTCATCCCACGTGATCGGAAAAGAGGCCAATAGTGGGATACCTGAGAGCCAATTCTCGGAGGCTTGACTGGGAAATTTTATCGAGATCGGAGCTTAGCAGCCTGCTTGTGGGCGGCTGAAATCTTAAACTAAATCACAAAATGCGCTCGGAGAAGCCTATGGAACAATGCTTTCGGACAGGAGTTCGATTCTCCTCGTCTCCACCAATAAGCATGCAATTTGGTAAATTGCTTTATCAGATAAAGATAAGGCGTTAAGACTTTTTGTCTTAACGCCTTTTTGGGTGTCATTAATTCGTAGCTGAAAATACAGTCCGATACTACGAGTGTTTGCGGACGGACAGTTTATTAGAAAACGAGGAGGAAACTACAGATGAATATTCAGATCTTTGGGACGGCAAAATGCTTTGATACAAAAAAGGCGCAGCGTTATTTTAAGGAGCGCAAGATCAAATTCCAGTTTATCAATTTAAAGGAAAAGCCGATGAGCAAGGGCGAATTTCAAAGCGTAAAGCAGGCTGTGGGCGGTCTTGATGCTATGATTAACGGGGCGGGCAAGGATCAGGATGCCTTGGCCTTAATCAAATACATTGCTGATGCCGAAAAAGAAGCGAAAGTGCTGGAGAATCAGCAAGTACTGATAACACCGATTGTTCGCAATGGCAAAGCAGCGACCGTTGGTTATAAACCGGAAATCTGGGGCAAATGGGAGTAAAATAAAAGCGTATCAGCTTGAAATATAGTCAGAAGAAAGTGGGACGGGAGCACAGGCATAAGTCTGGATTATCTGCATAATAGCAGTCCAGGAAAATGCCGGGCTCCCTATTCTTATGCCTTTTACAGGGTGGAGTAGGCTGTAATAAAACGGAAAAACTGATAACGTAAATAGCTACAATGGTTATAAAGGAAAAGTTGCTCATAGTAAATATGGTAACTAACTATCGGCGGGTGCATTAAGGCGGATCAATGGTATTATTTATCGGAGTATGCATCGGTTTTTCTAGGTATACATTATACATATATGTAAGGTTAATAAAAATTTACAAAAGTTACGTCTCGTGGTAATGGATTATTATTTCAAGTAATTATATATATAAGCTATATAAAAGTAATTGTTGATTATCGACTTGGGTAAAATACAACAGATTTGCGCAAAATCGCGTTTGAAAAACAAGGAAAATACTATAAATAAATACAAAAGTCCATTTAAACGAGAAGAGGGGGGATCTGGCAGTACTTTGCAGATGAATTTTATAATGATATAATGTCCTCTGGGAATAGAAAAATATATAGAGGGAGCGTTTTTTTTATCATGGAAATGTTGCAGCAGATTGGAAGCAAATCAAAAGCATTTAATATGATTTTCTTCCTGGAGTTTTGGGAACGATTCGGATATTATGGACTTCAAGCCGTTTTGGCGTCTTTTTTTGTAAAGAGCCTGGGAATGGCTGATGCAGAATCTTTTGTTGTATTTGGCGCGTTTAGTGCGATGGTCTATGGCTATGTGGCCTTGGGCGGATACATAGGAGATAAGATTCTTGGAACGCAAAGAACTATTATTTTAGGAACCATCACCTTGATGCTGGGATATCTGCTGATGGCATTTGCCGGCAGCGACAAGGATATGGTATTTTTGGCTCTGGGCTGTGTTGCCTGTGGTAACGGGGTTTTCAAGGCAAACCCGGCCAGCTTATTGTCTAAGCTTTATGAAGACGATCAGTCACATCTCGACAGTGCTTTTACCATGTATTATATGGCCGTAAATATCGGGTCATTTTTTTCAATGCTGTTAGTGCCGATTATCGGGGGCCGTTACGGGCTTGATCTTGGCTTTGGCATCTGTGCGGCCGGGCTGGTTCTTGCCGGCTTAAACTTTGTCTTTTTCCGCAAACTGGTAGAGGGGATTGACTCACCAGCGGGTGAACTCCCTTTGAATGTAAAAAAATTAATAGCGGTTATCATTGCCCTGGTGGCGATGATTCTCATCTCTGCCTGGATGCTGACGAATTTAACAGTAGCCCACTGGCTGCTGACAATTATTGGATCTGGCGTATTTATCGTGTTCTTTAAAATGATTTTTCAGTCCTCAGGGGCTGAGCGCAGTAAGATGATTGCAGCCTTGGTGCTGATTGTGGAGGCAATTTTGTTCTTTACGCTGTATCAGCAAATGCCGACATCGCTCAACTTCTTTGCCATTAAAAATGTCGAACATACGATTTTGGGCATGACCATCAGTGATCCGGAGGTTTTCCAGACGCTTAACCCATTCTGGATCATGGTTGCCAGCCCGGTTTTGGCCTGGATGTATTCGCATTTTGGTGACAAGGGCTCTGACTGGTCCATGCCGGCAAAATTTGCCTTTGGTATGGTTCTATGTGCGATTGGTTTTCTTGTTCTTGGCGTATCGGGGAAATTTGCCAATGAACAGGGCATCGTTTCGGCCTGGTGGCTGGTGGCTTCGTACTTCTTCCAGAGCCTTGGCGAGTTGATGATCAGTGGATTGGGATTGTCGATGATTTCCAAACTGGTGCCACAGCGCATGATTGGCTTCTTGATGGGTGCCTGGTTCCTGACGACGGCGATTGCGGCTGTTATCGGCGGCTGGGTGGCTACCCTGACAGCTGTGCCGAAAACAGTGGTGGACCCGTTGCTGACATTGCCGGTATATGTTGATGTATTCAATAAAATAGGGATCTGCACGGCAGTAGTATCGGTTGTTATGATCTTATTTATTCCAGTACTGAACCGTCTGATCAATCAGAAGTAGAAGCAAATATAGAGAAATAGATAGCGCAGGAAGTTGCTGAGGCAAATTCCTGCGCTATCTATTTTATAAGGTTATTTTTCTTATAAGCTGGAAAAATTTCATCAAATTTAACTGGACATTGCTCTGCCATGGTAGTAAACTAAGTTCATTCCGAAAGCATAAGAGACATATTTCAAAGCAAACCACCCGAAAGGATGGGACGCAAAGCCTTGGGTCTACAGATGAAATTCTAAGATTGCCAGGTTGCATCGCACGCGCAGATGACAACCAGGGGCAATCTTTTTTTATTTTGGGAAGGATGTGAGGAGAGTATAAAATTTGTTATCAAGATAAACAGCTGAAAGCGGAGACTGGGAGGATTATTTATGCAAATATTTAATAATTTAAGCATTGGAAAAAAATTTTTTAGTATCATCCTATTGTTTACGGCATGCTTTGCTATTGTTGGACTGTTTGGCTACTATTATACGCATCAGTCCAATCAAGCCTTGCAAAGTACATATGAAAATTCACTATTGCCGATTGAGGACCTGAGTTTGTCGATTACCAATATTCGCAGCTTACAGGCGGATTTACTGGAATTGACAGTTACGACGGATGCAAAGCGCGAAGGGGAATTAGTCCAGGATATGCAGACTCGTACAGAGCAAAACCGCGATTTAATGACGCGATATATGGCCTCCGTGCAAAATGACTATGAAAAAAAGAATCTGGATATGATTAATGAGGAACTGGGGCAATGGAGGGATAAAAGGCAGGTTGTTGTCGACCTTGCCCTTAAAGGCCAGAAACAGGCGGCTTATGATTACTATACGCAGAATTTGGCCTCACATGCCACAAAGCTCAATCAGTTGTTTGATGACAGTATTGCCTTTAAGATAAAGGAAGCCGATGATATAAAACAGCTCAATGAGGCAAAAGCTGATGCAGCCGATATGGGATTATTACTGGTCCCCTTGTTGGCTGTTTTGCTTGGCAGTGGGGGTATGTATGGACTAACGCGCAATCTTATCCGACGTATTGGCATTTTGTTGAGGTCACTCCATGAAATTTCTGAGGGAAACTTAGGGATAAAGGAAATTGAGGACAAATCTAAAGATGAAATTGGTAAACTGGGAGAGGGACTTGAAAAAATGCGCAGCAGTGTACAGCAATTGGTGCAAAAAATAGCGCAGTCCTCTGAACAGGTTGCAGCCGCAAGTGAAGAACTTACAGCCAGTGCTCAGCAATCTGCTGAGGCTGCCGGACAGGTAGCAGGCTCGGTGACCGAGATATCGCAGGAGGCTAATTCCCAGGCGGCATCGGCTAATCAGATGATGGCGTTGGCAGAGGCAATGGCCGAACAGGCGGGGCGGATTTCTCAGGCTGCTGCCGGGCTTGCCGTAATAGCAGGAGACACGTCCGGAGCCGCTGATCGCGGACAGGAAGTAGTCGATCAGACCGTCGGAAAAATGACGGAGGTCGGAGAAAATAACGCGCAGATGCAGGAAACAATTGCCGAGCTTAGTAGCAGTTCGCAGCAGATTAATGAAATGGTAGAATTGATTTCCTCGATTGCCGGACAGACAAATCTGCTGGCACTTAATGCGGCTATTGAGGCGGCTCGGGCTGGCGAGCAGGGCCGGGGGTTTGCTGTAGTGGCTGAGGAAGTGCGGAAACTGGCAGAAGCCTCAGATGCAGCTGTGCAGAAAATTGGCAAGCTGGTGGAAAAAAATCAGATGAATCTTGAACGAGTCGTGGCTGTGGGACAGGAGGGGAACAGTGGGATTCAATCGGGAATTCTCCTAGTCAATGATACGGGGGCTACATTTAAAAGCATAGCGGAAGCCGTAGTATCTTTATCCCGTCAGACGAAGGATATTTCCGGATCAATTCATAAAATTGCCGAAGAAAATAAGCAATTGGTTGTGTCTGTAAAGGAAATAAATAAGACAAGCAAGGAGTCCGCGGCAGCGGCGCAGAGCGTATCGGCAGCTACCCAGGAACAATCGGCTTCCATGGAAGAGATTGCCTCATCCAGTCACGGATTGGCTACGCTGGCTAATGATTTGCAGGCGGAGGTAGCACGCTTTCGTTTATAAACGAAGGTTGGCTCTAAACGGAGGTGCTGTAAATGAAATATCTTATGGTGGAGGCAAGTAATTCTGATTTTGCAGCATTGTGTACAATGCTCGACCAATATCTTGATAAAGTTGCCGGCGGCAAAAAGAAGAGAGAAGGCTACCTTCCACATAATAGACGGGAGGACCTTCAGGCTGTCATCTTAGCCTATGATGGTCTGATGCCGGTTGCCTGTGCAGGCTTAAAATATTATGATGATATTACGGCGGAAGTGAAACGCGTTTTTGTTAAACCGGAATATCGACAACGCGGTATAGGGGAGAGCCTTCTTTGTCAATTGGAAAAGTATGCTCGAAAAAATAGTTTTTCTACATTGATTTTAGAAACCGGAGCTCCGCTGGTTGCTGCAATGAAGCTATATCAAAAAATCGGCTATTACGAAATAGACCAGTATGGTCCTTATAAGGATTTAGCAGCCTCCATTTGTCTGCAGAAAAAGTTATGATAAAAGTGAATTGATAAATATGAAAATAAACGAAGGATGGTGCCTGCAGGCATCATCCTTCGTTTATTTGTTTTCCGGATGTAAAATATGGCTTGGCCAGGGACAAAAATGCCTGCAGGGCCGGTGTGAGCCCGCGGTGCTTATTGTAAATAATCTGTGCGTACAGACAAAGTGGGCAATCCTTAATAAAAATCTGGGCAATGGTCTGTTGCTGCAGCTCTGTTTCCAGACAGAAGGCGGGCAGCAGGGAAATGCCAAGCCGGGCTTTTACGTAGTCGATAATCATATGCGTACTGCCAATTTCAAGGCAGCAGCTGGCAAGCAGCCGTTGCTCGGCCAGACGATCTTCAAAAACCTGGCGATAATTGCAGCCCTTCTCCACCAGCAGAAATTTCTCGTGGGCAATTTCTGAAAGATGGACCGTTTTCTGGGCGAGTGGATGGTGCGGGTCGCAGAAAAAAATGATCGTCTCGGGCTTTTCCAAAGGAACAAGCCAGTCATCATGGACGATTTTGCGGTCGAGCAGCAAGATGACGTCAAGGGATCCTTTTTCAAGCAGGGCCATCAGCTCAAGGGTGGTGGCGATTTTCACGATCAGTGTGACATCGGGAAAGGCTTTCATATATTTTTGAAAGATATCAGCATAGGCGGAAACGCTCAAGGATTCGACCATTCCAATTCTGAGCTGTCCGGCGGGACTCGCCGCCGGGCTCAGCGCTTGGCGGGCGGAACGCTCACAGTTTATCAGCTGATAGGCATGTAGCAAAAAGGTTCGACCGTTTTGTGACAGACTGAGTTTTTTCCCTTGCCGGTCAAACAGAGAGACGCCTAATTCTTCTTCGAGTTGCTGCATTTGGAGTGTTACCGTGGACTGGGCATAGCCAAGTTCAAGGCCGGCTTTGGAGAAACTCCCCAGCTCGGCAGCCTTGATAAAGGTCCTTATATTTCTGATTTCCATCGTATCACCTATATATCAGTTTTTATGATAACATTTTTCATATATTTTAATTTTACTCATAAGCATACTCATGATACTATAAATTTCTAATAGGAACAAGTGGCTTTTCCACCGGTTGACTGGGCAATGAAGATTTGAATGGAGCGATGGGAAGATGGATAAATATTTGGAGCTGTTAAAACGGGAAATGGTGCCGGCTTTTGGCTGTACGGAGCCGATTGCGCTCGCGTATACGGCGGCCAAGGCGGTGGAGGTCCTGGGCTGTTTTCCTGATAAAATTCGCCTGCGCTGCAGCCGCAATATGATCAAGAATGCAAAAAGCGTTACCATCCCGAACTCAGCGGGGAAAAAAGGACTGTACTACAGCGTGATTTTGGGGGCAGTCGTCGGAAAGCCGCAATATAATCTGGAAATTTTGGAACAATTGACCGCCGCCGATCTGCAGCGGGCCGAGGCGCTGTATAAAGAGAATTTCTGTACAATTGTGCTCGAACCAGAGGTGGAAAACCTGTACATTGCCATTGAGGCCTATAGTGGCGCTGACCTGGTGACGGTAATCGTTCAGGGAAGTCATACGAATATCATGAAGATCCAGCGCAATGACGAGATCCTTTTCGTCAAAGAAGAGGATCTTGTCAGCAGCTATGACGATGTGGATCTGAGCTTTCAGGGGATTTATGATTTTGCCCGCAAGGGGGCGATAGAGGAACTGAAAGATATTCTTCGCCTTGAGATCAGCTATAACCGGGCCATCGCCGAAGAGGGTCTGCGCAATAATTATGGGGCCAATATCGGAAAGCTGTTTCGCAGCGAGGATGGTACCTTTGGCAATACGATGCTCAAATCACAGGCATATGCAGCGGCGGGCTCGGACGCCCGCATGAGCGGTTGTGCGCTGCCGGTCTGCATTAATTCCGGCAGCGGAAATCAGGGCATGACGGTATCTTTGCCTATCATCGTCCATGCCGAAGCGGGCAAGCATAGCGAGGAAGAATTGTTTCGGTCGCTTATTTTTGCCAATTTGCTGAGCTTATATATTAAAAAGGGGATCGGCCGCTTGTCGGCGTACTGCGGGGTGGTCAGTGCAGCTGCTGCCAGTGCTGCCGGCATAGCCTTTATGAAGCAGGAAAAAGTTGATATTATAAGAAACACGCTGTCCAATTCCCTGGCAGCTGTCTCGGGGATTATCTGTGACGGAGCCAAGCCATCCTGTGCGATGAAGATTGCGGTGGCTGTCGGGACCGCGCTGCTTTCCTATCGTCAGGCACAGTCGCATAACAGCTTTCAGCCAGGGGACGGAATTGTTAAAGCCGATATAGATCAGACCATTGCTGCGGTATGTGCGGTGGCAAAAAAAGGAATGAAGGAAACCGATATTGTGATTTTAAATGAAATGCTGGCAAATGAAGGCTAAACGACCGGCATATTTTATAGGAAAAGCCGCGACAGAAATAAATTCTGCCGCGGTTTTTTTCTCTGGGAACAGCAGGGAATTCTATGATACAATAAAATAAAGAAAGCTGTAGGACAAGGTGCCAGAGAGGGGCGACGGATTTGGAGAGCAGTTCTGTTTTTATGGTAAAAAATTTAAAGTTTAAAGATATTTTGGATATTCCGGAATTGTCCGTGCATAAACCGATTACCTGCATTATTGGGGCCTCCGGCAGCGGCAAGACGACGCTGCTGCGAATGTTCAATGGGCTCAATATTCCGGATGCTGGCTGCGTTTTATATAATGGGGAAGATATAGCCGCCCTTGATAAGGTGAAGCTGCGGCGTGAAGTCGTGATGCTGGGGCAGACACCGGTGATCTACAGCGGCAGTGTCGAGGATAATCTGCAGATTGGACGACTGTTTTCCGAAAAGGAACCAGCAAGCATTGCGGCCATGGAGGAGAGCTTACGCTGGGTGGAGCTTGACAAGAAACTGTCCGATTCCTGCCATAATTTTTCCGGCGGCGAAAAGCAGCGGCTCTGCCTGGCCCGCATCATGCTGATGAATGCCGAGGTCTATCTCCTCGATGAACCTTCCGCGGCCCTGGACAAGGATACGGAACGATTTATCATCAGCAA
>JBOFWE010000022.1:0-46493 GCA_051653465.1 Selenomonadaceae bacterium
CTGTATCAACAGCAACAATATCACCACGGTGAATATCCTCTACCTTACCGGCACGTGTATAATGCAATAAAACTTCGCTCATCTCTGATCACCTGTTCCTTCTCTGGTATTTAAGCCGGAATTTGCCGGCAAACTTGTACAAAAAAAAGGGAAGGTTGCCCTCCCCTTTCAACGCCTTAGCGTTCTCTGGTCGTAATGTTCAGGTCGAGCTTAGGCTTCTCTGCTTCTTCAGCAGTTTTTTCTGCTTTCTCCTGGTTTTCGTTCAAAGTTTCAAACACCGTTTCTTCGGTCGAAGCTACTGCTGCTCCGCCATCATCTTTCGGTGTCTCAACTGCCTGCACCTTAGCAGCAATAACACCTGTCGTCATCAGCTCCTCGAGCTCACTTGCTTCCAGGGTTTCATGCTCAATCAGAGCCTCCGCGATAAGCGTTAATTTATCAAGGTTTTCAATAAGAATATTGCGGCAGGATTCATAAGCTTCCTCAATATATTTGCGAACTTCCTTATCAATTTCACTAGCCACTTCTTCACTGTAATTGCGCTGATGGTTGAAATCCCTTCCCAAAAACACCTGATGATCCTGACTTTCGCCAAAGGAAATCGGACCGAGAACATCGCTCATTCCGTACTGCGTAATCATGCTGCGCACAAGCTGCGATGCCCGTTGGATATCGCTTTGAGCCCCCGTGCTGATTTCCTTGAGAACAACCTCTTCCGCTACGCGTCCACCGAGAAGCGTTTTGAGTTTATCCATCAATTCACTGCGCGTTGCATACGAACGATCCTCTTTCGGTAGCATCAAGGTATAACCACCGGCTCTGCCGCGCGGTATAATCGTCACTTTATGCACCGGATCGGCATTTGGCAAAAGCATTCCGACTAGAGCATGTCCACCTTCATGAAAAGCCGTCAAACGCTTTTCGCGATCACTTACAACCTTAGAACGACGTTCTGGACCGGCCATAACGCGTTCAATTGATTCTTCAAGCTCAGACATGGTGATCGTCTTCTTATTGCGCCGTGCCGAAAGCAACGCTGCTTCATTAATCAGATTGCTCAGATCCGCCCCGGTAAAACCTGGAGTTCTGCGGGCCAAAACATCAAGATCAGCATCTTCCTCCACGGGTTTTCCCTTAGCATGAACCTTGAGAATTTCCCTGCGGCCTTTAACATCCGGTTTATCCACCACAATCTGACGGTCAAAACGACCGGGACGCAAAAGTGCCGGATCAAGGATATCCGGACGGTTTGTTGCCGCAATGATAATAATCCCCTCATTGGCAGCAAAACCATCCATTTCGACGAGCAGCTGATTGAGCGTCTGCTCGCGTTCATCATGTCCGCCGCCGACGCCGGCACCGCGCTGACGACCAACCGCATCGATTTCATCGATAAAGACAATACACGGCGCATTTTTTTTCGCCTGCTCAAACAGATCCCGCACACGAGATGCCCCGACCCCGACAAACATTTCGACAAAATCAGAGCCACTGATTGTGAAAAACGGTACCCCGGCTTCTCCAGCAGCAGCCCGGGCCAGCAATGTTTTCCCTGTGCCTGGCGGCCCATAAAGCAAAACGCCTTTTGGTATGCGCGCACCAAGATCATTAAATTTTTTCGGATGCTTCAAAAACTCGACGACCTCTTCAAGGTCCTGTTTCGCTTCATCTGCTCCGGCAACATCCTTAAACGTTACCTTCACTTTGTCGCTGCCGCTCATCTTCGCCCGGCTTTTGCCAAACGACATTACTTTATTCCCGCCACCCTGGGTCTGTTGCATGATAAAGAACCACACACCAATCAAGAGCATCATTGGCAATAAAGAAGACAAAATCGTCGTCCACCAAGGCGGTTCCGGTGTCTTTTCCGCTTTGATTTCTACTCCCTTGGCCTGCAGTTTCTTCATTAATTCCGAATCGCCATTAGGGGTGTTCGGCGTAATTGTCGTAAAATCGGTTCCATCAGATAATGTTCCTTTAATCACATTATCCACAATTGTCACTTTAGATACATTTGCTGCATCAACCTGTTGCAAAAATGCAGTATAATTTATCTCTTGTTTTGTAGAGCTTCGATTGGCAAAATAATCAATCACAGAAATCGCAATTAAAATGACCAACAAATAGAAGCCTACATTTCGCAAAAACTTATTCAAACAGTCGCCCTCCCTCTCTGCGGAGCACGTTGTTACACGGGGCTCCATAGGAATTTATTATATCATCAAATAAAGCATTTAACAATTTAAACATCATATCTTCCGTCCAGACGGAATTTTTGTAAACACCACCTGCATATTAGGAATATATTTCCTTTTTTAGGATGCCGATATAAGGCAGATTACGGTATTTTTCCGCATAGTCAAGACCATAACCAACCAAAAATTCATCGGGAACAGTATATCCGCAGTAATCGACCTTTACTTTGGCCTTGCGACGTTCTGGCTTGTTGAGCAGTGTGCACAGACGCACACTGGCTGGCTTTCTGTCCTTGAAATTTTTCAATAGATAACTCAGGGTCAAACCAGAATCTATGATATCTTCAATAATCAACACGTGTTTTCCTTCTACACTAAAATCAAGATCCTTTAAAATTTTTACAGCACCACTGGTTTCTGTTCCATCGCCGTAGCTCGAAGCTGCCATAAAATCAAGCTGCACCGGTACATTGATAGCGCGGATGAGATCCGTAAAAAAAACTACAGCTCCTTTTAAAATAGCGACGGCAAAGATCTCTTTGCCTTCATAATCTTTGCTGATTTCAGCTCCCAACCGCTGAACGCACTGCGCGAGATCTTCCTCGCTGTATAAAATTCTTTCTATATCATTTTTCATCATTTTTAATATTCTCCTCATCTGACAATTTATTTATGGTTAGCCGCAGGCAGCGTTTCGTTGCCGGACCTGGCTGCGACATCTGATTCTGACGATAGTTTCCAATCCAAAAAATCTCATTTTTATCGCAAAACAACGGAATAAAATCCCGTCGTTCCCGGTCGATTTTTTGATCGATAAGGTATTCTTTTATTTTTTTACTGCCACCAACGCCACTGGGCGAAAAGCGATCTCCTGGACGGCGACAGCGCACGCAAAGCGGTCCCTCAAGCTTATCAGCATCACAGATAATGCTGTTTGATTTTCGTAAATCCGGAAATTTTTCAGCGATCTCTGCTATGACGGACAGACCCAGCGGTTGTATTTTTGTAATGCCAGGCACTGTGAGAACCTGCTCAAAATCAATCGGTGCCAAGGGCTTCGGCGAACGTTGCGACGTTATCTGAAAAATCTCCAAATCATCATACCGGCAGCGAACCCGAATGCCCTGAGGAAGCATAATTTCTGCGCCCGTCTGCCCGGTGCCCGCGAGCGTCATCATCTTCTCTATATGGAGAAAAGAAACTCCCTTGAGATCTCCCTTCACCTGTTCTAGGGCCAACCGAAAAAGTTCGCGCTGCACAGCCGGGAGTATAAGCTGCAGCCTTTGGCGATCAAAGATAACTTGCCTCGCTTCTGTCCTCGCTATAGAGGACCACTGCTCCCGTGCATATTCCTGAATAAATGCGTGTTCGTCCGCCAAAAGTTCTGCACTGCGGCAAAGCGCTTCGACAATCGCCGGATTATACCTTTCCTTAAGCTGTGGCAATAATTCAAGACGCAGGCGATTGCGCGTGTATTCGGTCTGATCATTCGTCGCATCATGCCGCGGGGTCAAATTCCGTTCGCGACAATAACTTTCAATTTCTGCCCGCGTTACGCCGAGAAAGGGCCGGATTATCCCATCGGTAGCCGGGCGTATCCCAGCAAGACCGCAGCTGCCACTGCCACGCAACAGATGCAGCAGTACCGTTTCCGCCTGATCATCACGATGATGCGCCGTCGCAATTTTTGCCCCGCCGATCGCCGCTGCTGTCTCCCGCAAGAAACCATATCGCACTTCGCGGGCTGCCATCTCATCTGACATACGATGCTTGCTGGCATAAGCGGCTACATCAGCCGCCTGTATAAAGCACACAAGCCCATGCTGGCGGCAAAAGTCACGAACAAAAGCCGCGTCAGCCCGCGAGGCGTCGCCACGCAACATATGATCAAGATGTGCCACATAAAGCTGCAGTTGTAAGGGTTCCCGCAGTTGCAGCAAGACATCGGTGAGCGCCAGCGAATCCGCTCCGCCCGAGCAGGCAATCAAAATGCGTTCCCCCGGCATAAACAAATGCTGCCAGCTGCACCACTGTCTCACTTTTTCCAACATGATATCTTTTCTCCTATCTGCCCGTAGCTACAAGCACAAAAAAGCACCCCTCTCAGAGTGCTTTCGAATATCAGCTATTCAGATCTGCGCGAACCGCCGCGGCCGCCGCGTTTTGAATCCGTACTCTTCTTCAAGTCAGTAAGTCTTTCATCACTGTCTTTTAAAAACTTCGACAACTTATCTTCAAAAGAAGGAGCATTAAATCGATTTGGTCTCCGGAAATCATTGGCTGGTGCCCTGCGAGGCGCCGGCTTATAACTTGAAGACGCAGGTTTCTGTGCAGGTTGTTCTTCAGGCTTTTTTTCTTGCAACTGTTTGATGGACAAGCCAATCTTGCCGCGTTCATCAATTGTCAATACTTTTACCTGTACTTTATCTTTTTCTTTAAGGAAATCCTTGACGTCTTTTACATATACATCAGCTACTTCCGAAATATGTACAAGACCCACTTTGCCACCCGGCAATTCAACAAATGCACCGAAATTTGTGATTCCAGTTACAACGCCTTCTACCACACTGCCAACTTCAATGGACATACTAATTTTACTTCCTCCTTAAAATTTACATTACAACGATATTATACCCTCGTATATTCAAAGGTGTCAAGAAAAGACAATTCACTTCTTTGATGAAATATACGGCATTTCTCCCTGCTTTGTCATGCCAAGTTCTTCGCGGGCAATCTTTTCTATATAATCTATTTTCCCCAGATTATTTTTTTCCTGCAGCAGCTCCTCATTGACCTTTTGGGCCTGGCTTAACCTGGCTTCAACAGCTGCCTGTTCCTGGCTGATGGCCTTGAGCTGCAGATATTGCTGTATTGCTGTATAGGAAAAATACAACACTATAAAAAGCAACAGTACCGCAAACCAGTTAAAGCTGCGTTTAGACTGCCTCACGCCCTCACTCCCCATCTCAGCTTATAGAACAAAAATCTCTGCCATTTATACTATACAGAGATTTTTCCCATGGTGCAATACCTTATGAATATTTTATCATGATGTTGACAGGCACTCGCTATTCATTCCGCATGCCACTGAAAATAATTCGTACCGGCAATCCTCCGGTAGACAGAATTGCATTCCTCACATATGTAGTGATCCAGAACATCCTGCATATTGAGCTTCCCATCGATAATACGGACCGGCGCCCCTTCGACAAAGGTCATATCTGCACCACAGCGGGGACAGCTGCAAATCCCATTCGCCCCCCGATTGAGCTGCATCGGCTGCAACTCGCCAGTTGCCAGTGTCTTTTTAACCGGGCTTTTTTTAATTTTTTTGGGCAGTGGATGGGCGCTAAAATAATCCGTACGAACCAGTCGGCGAAAGACCAGCCGGCAGGTTTTGCAGATATAATGATCTTCCGTATCTTCCATATTAACTTTTCCATTGACGATTTTTACCGGTTCCCCTTCGACAAAATCCAGTACATTGTCGCATTCGGGGCATCGACACTTGCCGTCAGTCCCGCAGCCAAGCTGCTTCGGTACCATAGCAATCACCAAATTTCCTTTTATTTTACCTCAGACCTTAAGCAGCTAAAAAAATAAATTTTCTGCTGCCGAATGGTCACAAGTCCTATATTCATATATTATCACAAACAAAGCCATACTGTATATATGTCTGGAAAGGCCAATTCTTATTTTTTATTTTTGACCCGCCCTATGCCTTTGCATAAGCTGCAATGGCATCAACAATATCTCCCGCGGCCTGCGGGCGCTTGCACATTCCTGCCTGTCGACGCATGTTGGCGAGTTCTGCCGGCTTAGACAATAGCTGTCCAAGAGTGAATCCCAGCTTTTCATTGTCCTGTATCCAGACTGCCGCACCGTTCCCCGCAACATAGACAGCATTTTCCGTTTCTGGTCCCGGGATGGGTTCATGAAGCAACATCGGTAGTTCCATCGCCAAAGCTTCACAGATGGTAAGTGCTCCGGGTTTACTGATCAGACAAGTTGCCACTGCCATAAGCTCTTCAACATTATTCGAATACCCCCAGACCTCAACCCGCTGCTTCGAACCGGCGGCATATTCGTTGATCTCTGACCACAGGGCCGCATTGGTTCCGGTAACAACCAGAATCTGTAGCGGCATTGAAAGGTCTTCGAGCTGATGCAGTGCAAATTTCACCCCCCCCAGGCCAAGGCCGCCGCCCATGATCAATATAACCGGCAGGTCCGGCTCAAGATTAAACTTTGCCAACAACTCCTGGCGATTGTATTCACTGTTAAAAACTCTGGCTATCGGGATTCCTGTCACTCGAATTCGTTCGGCCACAATTCCCCGTCGTATCAGATCTTCCCGCATGGCCTGATGTGCGACAAAATACAACTCAATATTTTCATAAACCCACATCTGATGCACCGAAAAATCGGTAATCACACCGACAAGCAAAGCCTCCAGCCGTCCTGATTTCTTCAGGCTCGAAGCCGCGGCACAGGGAAAAGGATGAGTGCAGATGACAATATCAGCCTCATACTGGCGAATCAGCCCCTCCATATTACGCTTCATCGCCATCGCCAAAAGGCTCTGGACGGAAAAACCAGGCAATCTCCCAGCCGTAAAATTATATAAAAACTCATACAGATTCGGAATAAAATCCAGCATTTTAAGGTATATTTCCTTCAATAGACCGTTGAGATAGGCTGTTTTGGTTGACATGAAATCAACCGTATGTATGCTGGCAGCAGGATATTTTGCTTTCATCTCATTGCTGATAGCTTCTGCTGCCTTATTGTGTCCCGAACCTATCGAAGCTGTGATAATGAGAACATTTTTATTGTGCATGTTTATTCGTTCCTCCACCATATCGCGCCAAAATGCATTTCAGAGCCGTCCTGATACAGCCCTTTGATCTAACCCCGTTCTTTTCTCGATAAATTATATCATAAGTGCAGTATACATTCTAACATATTCATATTAGCCTGTAAAACTTGCTGCTTTTCAATATATTCTTCTGCTCTGAAATCCTGCTGAAAGCATTAATAGGCTGTAAGGCCGCCATCGACGCTCCAGGCAGCGCCAGTGACAAAGGCTGCTTTCTCTGAAGCAAGAAAACAAATGACCTCTGCCGCTTCCGCAGCTGTCCCGATCCGGCCAAGTGGATAGAGGCTGCTCATCTCGCGCAATTGCTCCTGGTGATCTGAGGCATCATTAAATTGATCCTGCGTAAGCGGAGTATCAATATCCCCAGGACAAATGCAGTTTACCCTGACCTTATAAGGTGCCAGTTCAAGCGCAAGCGCTTTCGTAAATACCGTTACGGCCCCCTTGGAGGCGCAATAGGCACTGCACAGATAATTCCCGTTGACACCGGCATCCGAGGAAACATTTACAATCGCTCCACTTTGGCTCTGCTTGAGAAATTTGGCCGCATATTTGCACATAAAATAAGTTCCCTTTATATTGGTATCCATCACCTCAACAAAATCTTCTTCTGTCATCTCTTCAATTGCCCGCTCAACATAGATTCCCGCTGAATTAACCAGAATATCAATCCCACTAAACTTTTCTACTGTAGCCACCACGGCCTGTCGGCATTGCTCGGTTTTAGAGACATCGGTTCTGACAAAGTTCAACTGGCTTTCTGGATATGCCAATTCATCAAGTGCCGCACGACCGCGCTCAGCGGAGCGTCCGGCAAGCATGACCTGTATCCCCTGCGCAAGAAAAATCTGTGCCGCCGCCAGGCCAATTCCTGATGTCCCACCCGTAATTAATGCCGTCTTTTTCCTTATTGCCTGCTTCATACACATACCCCTCGAAAAAAAACAAAAGCCGGGTTCTAGGAACCCGGCTTTTTGTTTTTACTTGTTTACTGCATCCTTCAATGCTTTGCCTGCTTTGAACACAGGATTTTTGGAAGCAGGGATCGTAATTTCTTCACCCGTCTGTGGATTACGTCCTTTTCTTGCTTCACGTGCTTTGACTTCAAATGTGCCAAATCCAATTACCTGGACTTTGTCGTCTTTAACAAGCGCTTCCTCGACACTGGCAAATAATGCGTTTACTGCTTTTTCTGCATCTTTCTTTGTTAAGCCAGCTTTGTCTGCAACGCTAGCCACCAATTCGGTTTTGTTCACGAATATAGCCTCCTTTGATATGATTACGTTTAGCTTAATTCGCTGTTTCCGCCCTTATTCCTCTTTATTCGGTAAATTTTCTGTAAAAAAATATATATTTTTTTAAAATTAGGGAAAATCTACCCAAAATCCAGGAAAAATCTACCTTTTTGCCTCTTCCCAAAAAGCATCCAGCTCTTCCAGGGTAAATTCTTTCCACGAATGTCCACTTGCCTTAACCCGGGCTTCCACATGTGAAAACCTCTGTTTAAATTTCCCATTTGTTTGTCGCAGCGCTGTTTCAGCATCCACTTTTAAAAAGCGCGCCAAATTCACGACAGAAAATAAAACATCTCCCAGTTCCTCCTCGGTATGCACTATATCCTGCTGCTGGATTGCCTGTTTGAGTTCAGCGATCTCTTCGTCAAGTTTTCCCCATACCGGTCCGATATCATTCCAGTCAAAACCAGCTTTTGCCGCTTTTTGCTGCAGTTTACCAGCCCCCATCAGTGCCGGCAGATCTTTCGGAACCCCATCGAGGAGTGAGGTGCGGTCCTTTTTTTCTGCTTTCTTAATCTGCTCCCAGTTCAACAGTACTTCCCCGGCATCTCGTACGGATATCTGACCAAAAACATGCGGATGACGCCGGATCAGCTTGTCGCAGATACCGTCAATTACATCCTGCATAGAAAAGCTCCCGGTTTCCTCCGCCATGCGGGCATGAAACACGATCTGCAGCAAAAGGTCTCCGAGTTCTTCACAAAGCAGTTCAGCATCCTCAAGGTCTATCGCTTCAATCACTTCATAAACCTCTTCCACCAGATTACTGCGCAGTGAAGCATGTGTCTGCAAAATATCCCAAGGGCAGCCATCTGGCGCGCGCAGGCGAGCCATAATATCGATCAATGGTTCAAGCGTAAACTCCCGTGTTTTAGCCGGAACTTTCGGCACATAAAGGCTTGTAAGGTGATCAATGCCACACTGCCGATCAATTTCATAAAGCGGCAGTGTGATAATTTTTTCATTTTCCAGCCCGAGGTTGTGTACGAGTACCACCGGATGATCATCCGGATAAATTTCCATCAGGCTGAGTTTAGCCTCTGATGCCACCTGCTGATTATACACCTGGGTCACGACGAGTGCCGTCGGCATATTCTCCGGCAAAGAAGACAGATCTGCGGCATCGATAATTGTCAGCCCCTCGATCGGATCAATGCCGAGTCGGACATAAAGAACTTCCGCAAAGCTCATTCCCGGCAGTATATGGACGCTCTGTCCCTCCTGGCGAGCCAGCTCACGGATCATAATCACCGTGCGTTCCGCAACCAGAGGACTTCCCGGGACGGCGTAGACAACATGCTGGCCTTCTTTGGCCCGCCGAACAACATCTGCGGCAATCCGGCTGTAAACCTCATCAAAGGTTGCTCCGGTTTCATACATCGTATCATAAGAGCTAAACCGCAATCCTCGCTTTTCCAATTCAACTACCGTCGGATGAACGGTTGTGCGCAGCAGCAATTGTTCTGCCTGCTGCATTTTCTCCCAGGTCTCCATCGTTATCAGACCAAACGGTCCCGGTCCTAATCCTACAATTGTTATTGTCCCCAAAAAAAGGCCTCCTCTATTGTTTCTTCGGCTTTATTTTTCCTGTATCCTCGCCAGCCAGCACCATCAGCAATCGCGTCAGATAATTTAATATGCCTTTTTTCGTTGCCGGTGTCAATTTAATCCGGACGAGCTGAGCGGCTCCCGGCAATATTTTCATCATGGATCCCAACCGATTGCTGAGGGCAAGCATATTGTCGACTTCAAACTTCGGCTGTGGGCCAAAGGCAATTTCCAAAAAGGCCGGCTTTTCGATAATCGATTTAACCCCGAGGTTGCGTGCATAATTTTTTATACGTGCTACCTGCAGCAAATTCATAACCGGTTTCGTCGGATCCCCAAAGCGGTCAATCAGTTCATCAAGCAATGTACGGATCTGCTCACCCGTTCGAAGAGCAGCTATCCGCTGATAGACTTCAATCTTGTGCATCGCATCATCAATGTAGCCCCCATCAATATAGGCCTCCACCTGAACCTCAATAATGGGCTCGATGTGTTCAACTGCCGGCAAACCTGTTTTGAGTTCCTGCACTGCTTCATCAAGCATTCGGCAGTACATTTCAAAACCGACACTGGCAATGTGCCCATGCTGCTGTGAGCCAAGCAGATTACCGGCCCCGCGGATTTCAAGATCCCGCATTGCAATCTTGAATCCCGCACCGAGTTCAGCAAACTCCTTGATTGCCTGCAATCGCTTTTCCGCTGTCTCCGTCAGAACCTTGTCCGCCTGATAGACAAAATAGGCAAAAGCCATATGGGTTGATCGCCCGACGCGTCCGCGCATCTGATAGAGCTGTGACAAGCCAAAATGATCGGCATTATAGACAATAATCGTATTGGCATTCGCTACATCCAGCCCATTTTCCACAATGCTGGTCGCTAGCAAAATATCATATTTGTTTTCGTAAAAATCACTCATAACCTGTTCCAGCAGTTCTTCCGGCATCTGCCCGTGCGCTGTCTGTATCCGGGCATCCGGCAGCATTTCAGCAAGCTTGGCCCGCATTTTATCAATTGTCTCAACCCTGTTGTAGACAAAATATACCTGCCCGCCACGCTTTAGTTCCCGGCGAATTGCATCACGAATAATAACATCATTATTTTCAATAACATAAGTCTGCACTGGAAAACGTTCCTCTGGCGGTGTCTCGATAATGCTCATATCGCGCGCTCCGACAAGCGACATATGCAGCGTGCGCGGAATCGGGGTCGCACTCAATGTGAGTACATCGACATTTTTCGCAAGCTTCTTTATTTTTTCCTTTTGGGCCACGCCAAAGCGCTGTTCCTCATCAACAATCAAAAGCCCAAGATCCTTAAAGCGTACATGGTTGGCGTTAAGAATGGAATGCGTCCCAATCAGTATATCCACCTGTCCGCTTTCGACCTTAGCATATGTTTCCTTTTGCTCCTTGGGGGATCGAAACCGGCAGATCACATCTACATTCGGACCAAACCCCTCAAAGCGGCTGCTGAAGGTCTGAAAATGCTGTTGTGCCAGCACGGTTGTCGGCACAAGTACCGCCACTTGTTTGCCGCTCATCACCGCCTTAAATGCCGCTCGGATTGCAACTTCTGTTTTCCCAAAGCCAACGTCACCGCAGAGCAAGCGCTCCATCGGCTGTTCTTTTTCCATGTCCGCTTTGATTTCAGCAACCGCCCGGAGCTGATCAGGAGTTTCCTCATAAGGAAAGGCCTCTTCAAACTCCTGCTGCCAGGGGGTATCAGGCAAAAAAGCCACTCCACGCGCATTCATCCGCTGCGCATAAATGTGCAGTAATTCTTTGGCAATATCCTGCACCGAGGCCCGTGCCTTGGCCTTCGCTTTGTTCCATTCGTTGCCCCCCATACGGTGCAGCCGGGGCGCCTCACCTTCTGAGCCAATATATTTTTGCAACAGCTGGACCTGATCTGTCGGCACAAACAGTTTATCGTCGCCACCATATTTTATGTGCAGGTAGTCACGGTTCACGCCGCCGACATCGAGCGTTTCTACGCCAAGGTATTTTCCGATCCCGTGGCTGGCATGAACGACATAATCCCCGATATTGATATCTCGAAAATGTGCGATCCGATCACTGCTTGTTTGCCGTGGCGGCAATTTTTTCTTTTGCCGGCCAAGGATATCGCGTTCCGTTATCACAACCAGCCGTGCCTGTGGCAGTTCAAATCCATTAAGCAGCGTCCCTTCGGCAATGGTTACGATATTAGCCGAAATGATTTCCGGTTGCTGCCGGCAGACCGAGGCAATTTTGTGCTGCGCCAGAACCTCGCGCAACGACTGCGCTTTTTTCCCGTCACTCATAAAGACAAGTATTCGTTCGCCCCGGTCAAGCCAATTCTTCACCTCATCGGCCATCATGTCCATCTGCTTTTGAAACGGCGCCACCGCCTTTACCGTGACGCTGACCAGTTCCTCCGGCTGAGAAAATTGTATTTTCTGCAGCATCAAAGCCGTATAAATGACATTATTTTCCCTGGCCTCCAGCACTATGTCTTCCCAGCTAAAAATCTGCTGTTTTGCTTCGGGATTTTCTTTGACGATCGTTGCAATTTCATCCCGGATTCGCATCGGCTCATCCAGTAACACAACCCCGTTGCCTTCAAAGTAGGATAAAAACATCGCCGGACTGCCGTCGGCATCGAGCTGAGCCAGCGGCAAAATGGTAATTTCACTGATATTTCGCCGCGAAAGTTGATTGGCCGCATCAAATTCTCGCAAGGAATCAACTTCATCATCAAAAAACTCAATGCGAAAAGGCATCTGAGCATTGATTGGGAACACATCCACAATCCCCCCGCGCGCGCTGAACTGGCCCATGCCTTCCACCTGTTCCGCGTGCTCATAGCCAAGCTGCACCAACCGTGTGAGTAGTTGTTCCCGCTGCATAACCTCACCGAGCTTTAGATGCAGGCTGCTGCGCTCAAACTCCTGCCGGGAAAGGCCCTTTTGCACCGCGGCCGCAGCCGTAGCCAGTACAATAACTTTCTCCTGCCGCATCAAACGCCCGAGAACATCGAGCCGTCTGGCGGCCTGGGTACGGCTCTTAGCTGCTGCCGAAAAATTGACAACATCCACCTGAGGCAGTTCCACAATGGTTGTCTCCGGCAACAGCGACGTCAAATCAGCCCGCCAGTTTTCGAGTGTCTCCTGGTTATTCGTCACAATGACCATAGTCCGTCGGTTTTTACTGTAACACGCGGCAAATACGGCATGTTTTTGTGAACCCGCCAAGCCATATACCAAGCTCTGCGATTTTTCTTTACCAAAGCAGCGGACGATTTTGCCAACCGCACTGTCCTGCAGCATCGCTGCAAAAAATTCCTTCATCTTGCCACCTATCCCATTCATGCCAAAAGGGGACTGTTGCAGTTTCCTCCGAAACCCTGCACCAGCCCCTGTCGTTTATAAAAAAATTCCTTTTTATTATATCCTTTTGTTTAGGGCACCGTCAAGTTAACAAAAAAAGCGCCGACAGGCGACGCTGAAAAACAATGGCTGCCATATTTTCAATGTTTGCTGTGACAGCAGCCATAGGACATCAGATCAATGTATTCCATTTGACGAAGCTGCTCTACATCCGTTTCTGTTTCCGCTGAAACTATATGATAGCTGCCGCAGCGGTTGCATTCCACCACAAGAAAACTGCCGCGGATATCAGCTGCGATAGCTTTACTGCCGCAGGGACAAATAATGTTTCCACCCGCAGCAATATCATGTATGAGATTCAATGCCTCGAGCAGCAGCTGCTGTTTTTCAATCGGATCAGCGGCCTCGTCCTGCGGCAAAGCTTCAAACTCGCGACGGCTGAAGCTGAGCAATTCCTCGATTTTTCGTTTTCTGCCAATATACCCAAGCTCAAACCGGTCGCGACGGCAATATATTTTTTCGAGCTTCAGCCGCCGCAATTTTTTCAACTCATATAAATACTCCTGCCGTAAACTGCAGAGCACACAGGGAATCTGTATCCTTAAATGCTGTGCATCCCGTCGCAGGAGCACCGCCTGTTCCTGTTTACAGCTGCATTTTAAAACCAACTGCTGGCTGCCGGTGAAATACGGTATCTCATGGATATGAAGCTTGCCGCAGCGCTGGCAGTAAAGGGCGATTGAACAAATTGCCTGCACAACCAAGCTTATCACCTCTTCCCATCCTTTACTATGGGAGATTCGCCAGTTTCTAAGGAAATCCTGCCTGAAAACAAAGTGAAAAATAGGAACCACCACCCGACTCCGGATGATCGTTCCTATTTGCATAAACGTTTTATTTATTGCCCAACGCTGCTTTGACAAAATCCCTAAACAGCGGATGCGGATTGTTAGGTCTGGACTTGAGTTCCGGATGGAACTGAGACGCAACAAACCACGGATGATCCTTCACTTCAACAATTTCTACCAGACTGTCATCCGGCAAAGTGCCGGCAATGACAAGACCGGCTGAAGAAAGCACGGACCGGAAGGCATTATTGTATTCGAACCGATGGCGATGGCGTTCATGAATCAAATCCGCGCCATAAGCGGCCTGTGTATTGGTTCCCGCTGTCACCTTGCATGGATACGAACCAAGGCGCATGGTACCACCCTTGTCTTCAACATCAACCTGTGACAACATCAAATCAATCACCGGATGTTTCGTTTCCTGATTGAATTCAGAGCTGTTTGCATCCGTCATGCCACATACATGACGGGCAAATTCGATGACCGCACACTGCATTCCCAGACATAAGCCAAGAAATGGTATCTTGTTTTCTCTGGCATATTGAATGGCCCGAATCTTGCCTTCAACACCACGATCACCAAATCCGCCAGGAACAAGAATTCCTTTACAGCCAGAAAACACCTCATCAAAATCCGTGCCATCCGCTTCAATTTCTTCTGCGTTTACCCACTGGATTTTCACTTCAGCATCATTGGAAATCCCCGCATGATGCAGGGCTTCCGTTACCGATATATAGGCATCCGGCAGTTCTACGTACTTGCCGACCACCGCAACTTTAACCTTTTTGGAAGGATGATTGATTTTATAAACCATTTTTTCCCAATCGTCCATCTTGGCCGGACTGTAATCCATATTGAGTTTATTCAATACGATTTTATCAAGGCCTTCTTTCTGCATCATCAAAGGCACTTCATAAATCGTTGATGCTGTGCGATTTTCTATAACCGCATCCGTATCAACATCACAGAATAACGCCAGCTTGTCCTTCATTTCTTTGGAAATCGGTTTATCCGCACGGCAGACAAGGATATCCGGCTGAATGCCTATACTGCGCAATTCTTTTACACTATGCTGCGTCGGCTTTGTCTTAAGCTCACCAGCGGCCGAAATATAAGGTACCAAGGTCACATGAATATAGAGAACGTCATTTTTCCCGACTTCCTTTTTCACCTGACGAATTGCTTCCATAAAGGGCAGACTCTCAATATCGCCAACTGTTCCGCCAATTTCGGTAATGACAACTTCCGCATCATCGGCCGAAGCGACATCATAGACTCGCTGCTTGATTTCATTGGTAATATGTGGAATCACCTGTACCGTACTGCCAAGATAATCTCCCTTGCGTTCTTTATTCAACACAGACCAGTATACCTTGCCCGCTGTGATATTCGATCCTTTAGTAAGGTTGATGTCAATAAAACGCTCATAATGACCCAGATCCAAATCCGTTTCCGCTCCGTCATCAGTGACAAAAACCTCGCCGTGCTGGTATGGACTCATCGTCCCCGGATCAATATTGATATACGGGTCAAATTTCTGAATCGTTACCTTGATGCCGCGACTTTTCAGCAAGCGTCCCAACGAAGCAGCTGTAATTCCCTTTCCCAGGGAAGATACCACCCCACCGGTAACAAAAATATACTTTACCATGTAAAAATCCTCCTATAAATCATCCTTTGTGCTCCCCATTTTATGATAGAAATTATCCAGCTCAAACTAAAACACATTCGGCTATTATACCTTTTTTAAAACCGTAAAGCAAGAGCATTTTTACTTTTCGCCTATTCCTCTTCCTGAATTCCTTCCAGAAGTTTTTCCCGGCGGCGACTTGTCGTTTTCGTCTTGGTTCCTGTCGTTTTAGTCGTTGTCGTCGAAGTAGTGTGGGTACGTTTAACTTCCGGCGGATTCCATTCGGTAAGCCCCCACATGCTGTTGCCAGCATGCTGAAAACGGCTGTCTACATTGAGCAGTGTGTATACTTCAGCAATTGCCCCCGACAGTGACTGCACCGGTTTATGGGTCTTGTCAATAACCTCCATGACAAGATCCTTATAATACATAGTTTCCCCTTTTTGTGATAACACATAATAAGCCACATCGACTTCTGAACTGTTTAAAAAATCCAAGCTTAAAACTCCTCTCAAAATATCTGCTTTTATCTATTTGATCCTTATCGTCGTTTACATTTTTTCCGGGGCGCTGACGCCAAGTATCCCCAGTGAATGCCGGATTACATTGGCCACTGCACCGACAAGTGCCAGACGTGCCTGCGCCAAGTCTGTGTCCACGCCCATGATCCGGCAGCGGTTATAGAAACTGTGAAAATCACTGGCAATTTCGTGTGCGTACCGGGCAATGCGGTGCGGCGCCCGTTCACTGGCAGCATAGGTGATTTCTTCCCCATAAGCCGCCATCTTCTTAATCAGGGTAATTTCCGACTCATCCGTCAAGAGCTCAAGCTTCGGCAAAGCCGCCATTGTCAGACCAGACTCAGCTGCCTGACGGAAAATGCTGCAAATGCGCGCATGGGCATATTGAATATAATATACTGGATTTTCATTTGACTTAGACTTTGCCAGATCAAGATCAAAATCGAGCTGACTGTCCAGAGAACGCATGATGAAGAAATACCTTGCGGCATCTGTTCCCACTTCTTCAATAAGCTCGGCCAGCGTCACACTTTGTCCCGTTCGTTTTGACATTTTGACGAGCTCGCCATTGCGGTACAGACTGACCATCTGCAGCAACATGACTTCAAGATCATCCGGATTATAGCCAAGAGCCTTTACCGCTGCTTTAACCCGGCAGATATAGCCATGATGATCGGCGCCCCATATATTGATAACTTTATCAAACCCGCGGACAAACTTGTCACGATGATAAGCGATATCAGCCGCCAGGTATGTAGGCACCCCGTTGTCACGAATGACCACACGGTCTTTATCATCTCCATACGCCGTCGATTTCAGCCACAACGCTCCATCTTGTTCATATACATTCCCATTTTCTTGTAAAAAATGGCAGGCATCCTTTACTGCGTCCGGATGCAAAGTGCGTTCGCTAAACCAGACATCATGCTCGACATTAAAGGCTGCCAGATCTTCTTTTAATGCCGCCAGCTTCTCCTGTAATGCAACCTCCTTAAAGACCTCCAGTCGCTCTGCCGCCTCAAGTTTCAGGTATTCATCACCGGATTTCTTGATAATCCGTTTGGCTGTATCGACAATATCCTGCCCATGGTAGCCGTTCTCCGGGAATTCGGCTGATTGTCCGAGCAACTCGAGATAACGGGCATTTACGGAAGCTGCCAGATTATCAATCTGGTTTCCGGCATCATTAATGTAGTATTCACTTGAAACATCATAGCCGGCTGCCCGCAAAAGATTGACCAGTGCACTCCCTGCCGCAGCTCCGCGACCATGCCCGACATGAAGCGGCCCGGTCGGGTTCGCACTGACATATTCCACCTGGATTTTAGGCGGATTTTCCTGTTTTAAGTTTCCGTATTCACTGCCGGCAGCAATGATTGCTGCGAGCTGATCGTAAATAACATCCGATTTAAGATAGAAATTTATGAAACCCGGACCGGCAATCTCTGTTTTTTCCAGCCAGGCGCCCTGCAGTCTGGCTGCAAGTTCCTCAGCAATCTTGCGCGGATTCATCTTATAGGCCCGTGCTGCCTTCATGGCAAAGCTTGTAGCAAAATCACCAAACTCTTTCTGCGGCGGTACTTCAAGGATGATTTCCGGACACTCGTCTGGCGGAAAAACCCCTTCTGCTACTGCCTGTTCAACAGCTGCCGCAATTCCTTTAAGCAATGTTTCTTTGATATCCAAAACAAAAAATGCCTCCTGTTCAATTCAAATTTTTATTCTCCGTCTGATCAGCACAGATATCAATCTTCAGCGTATTGCTGCTCTGCCACTGCCCATTGATCGAAAGATCATAATTTATACTGATATTGCCTGAGATGGAACCATAGACAATATCGATGTCTTTTGTCTTTATGGATAAGTTTAATTCGCCATAAGGCGTCTTATAAACGCTGGCGCTCTCCTCCGCTTTGGCAAAATACTGTTCCTGTACAACGGCGCCTTGGCGCAGCAATGTCAGTGAGTCATCCGCTATTTTCAGCAATGTTGACGTTCCCTGTTCCCCGCTGAGACTCGTGTCTTCATACAAAACGTAATTCATGCCGTTGCGGCAGTAATGCTTCCCCTGTGCCACCATTTTTATGCTGTTTTCCTCGCCGGCAGCATCCTTCTGGCTGCCAATGACGGTGACAATTACTTTGTTCATTCTTTCTGCTCCTTAAAAATGCACTATGTTACATTATATCGTAAGGTTTTCAGATTGCCAACCAGAATTTTTCCCAGCATCTAAATAAGGGACCCCGGCCAAAAAATTGACCAAAGCCCCTTGTTTAGATGCTATTTTTTCAGCTGAACCGTGTATTTTTCAATGAGTTTAACCGGTCGATAACTCTCCTTAGCCTTACGCAGTCCCTCAATCCCCATATCTTCTTCCCGGTTGATAAATTCCATATCCGCCCAGGCATCAGCAACAAAGCCCTGATTGATGGCCGGATAGGCCCCCCGGATTTCAGGATCAGCTTTTTCGACATGAATCACAGCCGTATCGCGATTGAGCTGTTCACCAAAAGTAAAGGCCACTACACGCTTGCCGAGAAGAATTGCCCCGCCTTTAAGCTTCAACTCCGAAAAATGATTGAGAACTTCGATGATTGCCTCACGTTCAGCGGCAATAAACGGATCATCCGGCGCCTCCTGGCTGTGCTTGCGGTACCAGCCATTGATGGTAAGTTTGCACTGCAAAATGATCTCTTCCGTAATCGGCTGATACTCAGCTTCTGGATAGGTCTTATGGAAACTGTTCAGATGATTTTTTTTTGCATGAAATTTCCTGCCAGCCAGTTTAATCAGGTCTTCACTTCGATAGACATAGTCAAAATCATCCCGGTTGGCACTGAGTATAAACTCAGCCCGTGGATACTGTCTGAACTTTTCTGCCATAGCGGCATCAATGCCGGACATGGAAAATTCCTTGCCCTGTTGTTTAAAATAATCCAGCCAGCGGGATATAGCTGCCTCCATTTTCCCTTCCGGGCCAAAGGGCTGCAGGGCAAACTCTTTGCCCTCCCACTGTGCCTTCATATAAAGGACACCGTCCTCAACTGTCCACATGATATTATAGGCTCGCCGCCACATAAACAGATTCGTAAAATTAAAATGGGCATTTTCATAATAACGCGTTTGAAAAAAACCATCGATAATTTCTTTATCGCCCTGCTCCAATTCCTTGAAATTTATAACACTCACGCTCCCATCAAGCAATAATAATTCTCCACTACGTCTCATTCATTATAGCAACAATTATCCGGGAGAGCAAGAATTCTTATCATTTTTATCGGATTTAATTTATCAGCCACTGTTTACGCCACCCTTGAGGCTGGCCGCTGGCACCTTATATTTCAGCCCCTGCCTTTTCACACTCTGCCACCCTAAAAGGTAGGGGGTGTAACCACCCAGAGCACGCTCGCTTTATTTTTACCTGCATTGGCCAGATAGTGTTCGGCATTCGGTACAAAATAAAAACTCTCGCCCTTTTGCACTTTGTACTGCCTGCTGCCCAGCTGCAGCATAATTGTCCCACTGAGCACATACCCAAATTCCTCCCCTTCATGGGGCGACTGCAGTTCAGTCCGGCCTTGCGGTTGCAGTGTCAGATATATCGGTTCCATTGCATTTTTCTGGGCATTAGGAATCAGCCATTTTACCTGTCCACCCAGCGTTTCGTCTTCCTTGACGAATACATCCGTTGCTTTGAAGATAATTTTCTCATCTTGTCCGGCAGAAAAAAAATCTCGCAGATTGGAGCCCAGCGACTCAAGAATATCAACCAGCGTAGCAATGGAAGGGGAGGTCAGTTCCCGTTCAACCTGGGAAATAAAGCCTTTTGACAGTTCGCAGCGATTTGCCAGTTCTTCCTGGGTCAGATTCTTCTGTATGCGCATTCTTTTAATTTTTTCGCCAATTTTCTCCATATACATCCTTCTCAAACTTCTTTTAAACAGCTATTTCATTTTACATAACGACGGCAATAAGAGGAGTATTCTTTTGCCCATTGCCGGGCAAAAGCCTCTCCTCTTATTTTCGCACCTGTTTAATTATTTGTAATATCTGACACCCGCATCAAATATCTGCTGATCCTTATGTCCAGGAATATTTATTCCCACATTTTCGCCGATACGTTCAGAATGTCCCATTTTCCCGAGGACACGGCCATCCGGGCTCGTTATGCCTTCAATCGCATCAACTGACCCATTCGGATTAAATGGTATATTCAGGGATGGATTGCCAAGTTCGTCGACATACTGCGTCGCGATCTGTCCGCGAATGCGCAGTTTAGCAATGATATCCGGAGAAGCGACAAAACGACCTTCCCCATGAGAAACGGCAATCGTATGGACATCGCCCACTGCGACATTATTGAACCAAGGCGACAGATTCGACACGACCTTGGTGTTGACCATGCAGGAAACGTGGCGGCCAATCTGGTTATGGGTCAGTGTCGGCGCATCGACCGTCAGGTCGGTAATTTCACCATATGGCACGAGTCCGAGTTTGATCAAGGCCTGGAATCCATTGCAGATACCAAGCATTAGCCCATCGCGTTTCTGCAACAAATTCATTACAGCCTCTTTAATCCGAGGATTGCGGAACATCGCCGCGATAAACTTGCCCGAGCCGTCAGGCTCATCACCGCCGCTAAAGCCGCCGGGCAGCATGACAATCTGAGATTCGCTGATACCTTTGACAATTGCGTGCACCGACTGCTCAACTGCCTGCGGCGTCAGATTGCGGACAATGCAGGTAGAAGCTTGCCCGCCGGCACGTTCAAAGGCTCGCACTGAATCATATTCACAGTTCGTTCCCGGAAAGACCGGAATAAAAATTCGCGGTTTTGCATAAGAAGCCTGCGCCACTGTTTTATTGCCCTGTTTATACGTAACACAGCTTGCCTGCTTGGTATTTTCCCGCGTCTGGGTAGGAAAAATCTTTTCCAAAACTGCGCCATATGTCTTTTCTGCCTTGGCTATGCTGATAACTGCCTTGCCGCAGATGATGTTCGGAACTTCGACCGTGCGTCCAAGTTCATAGTATCCCGTCCGGGCAAGAATTTTCGACACATCGGTGTGTTCTGCTACCTCGAGCAAGATCATGCCATAATTACAACCAAACAGGTCTTCCCGCCGCAAGTCCTTGCTAAACGAGAATCCGATGCCATTGCCGAGGCACATCTTGGTAACGGCAGCAGCAATGCCGCCGCCCCGAACACTTTGCGCCGCAAAGACTTTTTTCGCTGCAATCAGTTCACTGATTTGTGAAAAATTCTTTTTGAGCTTGTCAAACACCGGTAGATCATAGGCGTCCCTGGGGGCCGGCACCGCGTAAACCTTATTGCCCACCAATTTAAATTCCGGTGAAATGGCATTGCCGGCATGCATGACATCAACGGCAAAGGCAATCAGGGATGGCGGTACATTGAGTTCCTCAAAAGTTCCAGACATCGAATCCTTCCCGCCAATTGCCGGAATTTCAAATTCATGCTGCGCCCACAAAGCACCGAGCAAGGCACTGAACGGTTTCCCCCATTTTTCGCTGTCCTTGCCCAGACGCTCGAAATATTCCTGCAAGGTCAGACGGATCTTATCATAGCGGCCGCCAAGAGCTACCATTTTAGCTGCAGCTTCTACCACGGCATAAACGGCTCCATGGAAAGGGCTCCATTCTGACAGATACGGATTGAAGCCGTAGGTCATAGCAGTAGCCGTCGTAGTCTCTCCGCCCAGTACCGGCAGCTTAGCCACCATGCCTTCTGCCGGTGTCAGCTGCTTCTTGCCGCCAAACGGCATCAGGACCGTATTGGCACCAATTGTTGAATCAAAACGTTCCGCCAGTCCTTTCTGGCTGCAGACATTGAGATCTTTAAGATTTTCCAGCCAGGCAAGCTCGAGATCACTGCCACATTTTTTTACGCTGTCTGGGAGTTGCTGGAAATAGCCGTTCTTGTCATCCGGTTGTTTCACCGTGATGCTGACATGCTGCTTGACGCCATTGGTGTCGAGGAAATCCCGGCTTAGATCAACAATGGCCGAATTGCGCCAATTCATGCGCAAACGGCGATCGCTGGTCACCACAGCTACCTGCGTCGCTTCAAGGTTTTCTTCCTGCGCATATTTTATAAATTCCGCTTTATTTTCCTTGGCAATTACGACTGCCATGCGTTCCTGGGATTCAGAAATTGCCAGTTCTGTACCATCAAGCCCTTCGTACTTTTTCGGTACCGCATCAAGATCAATCCGCAGCCCTTCGGTCAGTTCCCCGATGGCAACCGCTACGCCACCAGCACCAAAATCATTGCAACGCTTGATCATCTGGCTTACCGCCGGATTGCGAAACAGACGCTGAATTTTTCGTTCCGTCGGTGGATTCCCTTTTTGTACTTCTGCACCGCAAGAGGTTAAAGACTCCTGCGTATGCTCTTTTGACGATCCGGTTGCTCCACCGCAGCCATCCCGGCCGGTGCGCCCACCAACAAGAACAATCACATCGCCAATTTTAGGCACTTCACGCACAACATTGACCTTGGGGGCAGCGGCAATGACGGCACCAATTTCCATTCGTTTAGCAGCAAAACCTTCATGATATATTTCGGCAACCTGGCCAGTGGCCAGGCCGATCTGATTTCCATAAGAGCTGTAACCAGCCGCAGCCCCAAGGGTAATCTTTTTTTGCGGGAGCTTGCCCGGCATCGTTTCCGAAACCTTGCGCCGAGGATCTGCCGCTCCGGTTACACGCATTGCCTGATAGACATAGGATCGTCCCGACAATGGGTCACGAATTGCCCCGCCAAGACAGGTTGCCGCCCCCCCAAACGGTTCAATTTCCGTCGGATGATTGTGGGTTTCATTTTTAAACATGACCAGCCATTCTTCATTTTCGCCATTGATCTCCGCATTGACGACAATACTGCAGGCATTGATTTCCTCCGATTGATCGAGATCATCGAGTTTCCCCTGCTTGCGCAGCGACTTCATGCCCATTACAGCGATATCCATCAATGTGATGTCGCGCTGTTTATCGCCATAAATTTCCCGGCGATCTTCAAGATAACGCGCATAAGCTTGTTCAAGCGGCGCAGAGAAATAACCTTTTTCAATATCAACCAAATCGATCGCTGTGGTAAAGGTAGTATGGCGGCAATGATCCGACCAATACGTATCAATTACGCGAATTTCGGTAATCGTTGGGTCTCTTTTTTCCGTATCACGAAAATATGACTGACAGAATTGCAGATCTTCAAAGCTCATCGCAAAGCCGCGCGTATCCATAAACTCCTGCAGCTCAGCCTCACTTTTTTTGCCAAAGCCAGTCAATACTTCTACATCCTGGGGCAACTCCGCCGTAAGATTCAGCGTTTCCGGTTTCAGCAGGGAAGCCTCCCGGCATTCGACTTCGTTGATGCAGTAAGCTTTGATTTTAGCAAATGTTTCCTCATCAATATCACCGACGAGAATAATCACCTTGGCCGTAGCAATTACCGGGCGTTCTTTCTGCGTAAGTAGCTGGACGCACTGGGCTGCCGAATCCGCCGTCTGATCGTATTGACCCGGCAGATATTCTACCGCAAATACACGCGAATTCGGGAAATCCGGCAAAGTTTCATCGTAGACGACGTCAACTGGCGGCTCAGAAAATACGATGCTGCGCGCCTGGCTGTATTCTTCATCACTCAGTCCTTCAATATCATAGCGCTGAACGATGCGCACTGTCCGCAGATTTGTCAAGCCGAAACTCTCCCGCAGATCCGCACATAAAGCCTGCGCTGGTATATCAAAAAATCCCTGGCGCTTTTCTACAAAAATTCTTCTTACAGTCATGAAATTCCCCAACCTCCAAAATTTTATTCACTGCTGACGCAGCCCTTATCTATTTTTTTAAACAGCTGACCGCGATCTTTACAACTACTTTAATTACCGGGCTGGCATTATCCACCATACAGCAGGGGCGATGCACATCCTGCGGATATAAAACGGCAAACATTCTTTCCGTCAGCAGGACATTGCTTTCCGGCAACAATTTTTTGTAAAAGACCAGGTCTTTTGCTGCGTCATACGTCTGATCGATTTCAAGATCCGGGGCGGCAACACACCAACCCAGATATTCCGAGCCTTTGACGACATACTGGATATCTATGTATTTTTCATGAGCTTCAGGGCGACATTCATCACTGCAGCGCGTCTGATAATGCTGGAGTGTAGCATACATTGCATCGCCGTCAATTTCATATCTTCCTGGCGGCAGCTTAGTAAAATCAGTCTCCCGTAAAAACTGCAATCCACGCTTAATTGCCGGCGGATACGAGTTAAACTCGTCAGCAAGTTTGTCAATATTTCCGATAATCATGAATATCGCCCCTTTATTTTAATCATATTGCAAATTGTCAAAAAATATCCTTGCAATATCATTTGCCTGTATGTTATTATTTTATACAAATATACACATATACGCAATGATTGAGGGAGTACAAATTTAAATTCTTTTCAGAGAGACGATGGTCGGTGCGAATCGTCAGAATTAAATTTGGAAAGCTGCTCAGGAGCTGCGGGCCGAAACCATAAAGGAGTAAGCCTTGCCGTAAAGCCGGCGTTAACGGCTTCGAGTGAGCATTTTGCTAACTAAGGTGGTACCACGGGAACATTTGTCCTCGTCCTTTTCGGACGGGGACTTTTTTATTTTCCCATTATAGCATATTCTTCACAGCCCTGCTGTGAAAAGAAATCATGAGGAGTGAGTTTTATGCGAGAATTACTGGAATTACTGGAACACGACGCTCGCCGTCCGGTCCACGAACTGGCGGCCATGCTGCACCGTTCCGAATATGAAGTTGAACAGCAGATGAAAAAACTCGAAAAGGACCGCGTGATCTTAAACTATACGACCTTCATCGACTGGGAAAAATTTGGTGATGACAAGGTCACGGCCATGATTGAGGTCAATGTGTCGCCACAACGTGAAGTAGGCTTTGACGCCATCGCCGAACGGATCTATCGTTTTGAAGAAGTGCGTTCTGTCTTTTTGATGTCTGGCAGCTACGACCTGCTGGTCATTATTGAAGGAAAATCGCTGCGCGATATCGCCAACTTTGTCGCCAAGCGCCTGTCCACCATTGAAGGCGTTATTTCAACCCGCAGTCATTTCATGCTCAAACCTTACAAAAAAGATGGCGTGATCCTCAATGACAAGGAACGCGATCGCAGACTGGTGGTTTCGCCATGAACTGGGAAAACCGTCTCTCAACAGCCGTAAATGAACTGGCCCCCTCGGGAATCCGTAAGTTTTTTGACATCGCTGCCGAAATGGAAGATGTCATTTCGCTTGGTGTCGGCGAGCCTGATTTCATTACCCCCTGGGCCATCCGCGAAAGCTGCGTTTATGGACTTGAACAGGGCTTTACCGCCTATACCGCCAATCGCGGTCTTCTGGAGCTGCGTCAGGAAATCGCCGCTCTCTATAAACGAAATTTCAATACCGCCTATGACCCGGCGGAGGAAATCCTCGTGACCGTTGGTGTCAGCGAAGGACTTGATCTTGCGATGCGGGCCATCGTCAGTCAGGGGGATGAAGTACTGATCCCAGAGCCCTGCTATGTCTCCTACAAGGCTTGCGTCACCCTTGCCGGTGGTATTGCTGTCCCCGTTGCGGCAAAAATAGACAATGACTTTCGCATCACAGCGGCCGAGCTCGAAGCCAAAATCACCCCCAAAACCAAAGCCCTGCTGATCGGCTACCCCAACAATCCAACCGGGGCCGTAATGTCACGTCTCGACTTGCTTGAAATCGCTGATCTGGCGGAGAAATATGATTTGATTGTGATTTCCGATGAAATTTATGGTGATCTGACCTATGGAGGCATGGAACACACCTGTTTTTCCTCCCTGCCTGGCATGAAGGACCGCACGATTTTACTCAATGGATTTTCTAAAGCTTACGCCATGACCGGCTGGCGAATCGGTTATGCCCTGGCAAATCCCGTCATCATCGCTGCCATGACAAAAATCCATCAATATACTATGTTGTGTGCTCCAATCACCGCTCAAATAGCTGCTGTAGAGGCACTTCGCCACGGCGAAAAATATATGAAGAACATGGTGTCAGAATATGACAAGCGGCGCCGGCTGATTTATGACGGTCTGCAAAAAATTGGTCTGTCCTGCTTCGAGCCCAAGGGTGCCTTTTATATCTTCCCCTGCATCGAGAGTACCGGACTGACCTCTGAAGAATTCGCCGAACAGCTGCTGCACAGTGAACATGTGGCACTTGTTCCGGGAAATGCCTTTGGTTCTTCCGGCGAGGGTTTTGTCCGCTGCTCCTATGCAACCTCTGTTGCCAATATCTCAGAAGCTCTGGTCCGTATGGAAAACTTTCTCCGGCATCACCGAAAAAAATAGTCCCTGCGTATTTTTCTCATAATAAAAGGCGGTCATTGCTTCGTGGCAATGACCGCCTTTTTCACTTTACACGCTTTGCTTTTTATAAGGAAACCATACTGCCGTCATGTAAAAGATAAATATAGCATTCCTTGATCGGTCGCTTCAGTATTGCCATGGCTGCTTCACGATAAAGTTCGAGCTGCAGTTTATATTTTTCCCGGATTACATCCGGCTCCGTCCGCTGATCCGTCTTATAATCCACCAAAACCATCCCGTCTTCTTCGTCAAACAGCAGGTCAAGCACTCCCTGAATGAATATTTTCTCCTGTTCATCGACTATTTCCGGATAAAACCGTTTTGCAGGAATCATTCGACTAAAGGCCAGCTCACGTCTTACTTTTTTTGCCTGCCTCAACCTCAATCCCAGCGGCGAAGCAAAAAAAGCCGCAACCTTTGCCACCGGAACAAGTGCAATCTGGTCGCTGAGCAGCACTTCACGCGCTGCTAAATGAAGAAGCTGCCCGCTGATCCCTTCGAGGCTGAGATCGCCTTTTAGGTCAAGATGCTGGAGTACTCCGTGCACCAACGTCCCGTATTCACTGGAACTGAGTCCCTGCGTCTCCTGAATGAATCGGGGCCGAAGGCTCAGCGCTCTTTTGTCAAATAGATGTGCGGCACTGGCGTCAAGGTTTTCAAACCTCCGCTTGGCCTCACTGACGGAAAGCTTGGCCGGGACCGCCGCAGTCCCATGTGGATATTGCCACGCCAGGCGCGACCAAACCCATTTTTCATTTTCCGTCGCTGGCATTTTCTCACCAGCAGCCACAGCCGCCAGCAATACCGGCACTGCTTTTTCCGGGCGCACATCACAGTTAAGAGTTCGCGCTGCCAAAACCTGTACCTGCCACTGCGATGTGTCGAGATAGTTTATTTTATAATGCGGTCGTTTGCTCTGGGCCAAGGCCCGCAAAGCACCACCATCTTGATGGCGTGCAACCGCCGGAGCAATCCAGTCAAGATATGTCTTAGCATCGGCGATCATATGATCCGGCAGCAGAACATCGCTCGAAGCTACTTGCCGGCACCAGCTTTCAGCTTTTTCCGCAAGATGCTTCACCGACCCGACCAGCACCAGTTTTTCTCGGGCCCGGGTCAGAGCCACATACAAAACGCGCAACTCCTCAGCCTTATTCTCTCTGCCCAGCTGGCAGGCAAGCGCCTGGCGGGCAAAGGTCGGATAGCGCAACGAAAGTTCCTGATCAATGACATACGGTCCAAGGCCATATGTTTTATGAACCAGTAAAACTTCCTGCTGATCACGCAGGTTAAACTGCTTGCCAAGATCAGCGACAACGACAACCGGGAACTCAAGGCCCTTGCTCTTATGAATGCTCATGATTCTCACAACATTTTCGCTTTCCCCCAAGGTACGGGCAGCAGCCAGATCCGTACCACTGTTTTGCATCTTTTCTACAAAGCGCAAAAAGCGGAACAGGCCACGAAAATTCGTCTGTTCATATTCACCGGCCCGGTCATAAAGCATCCGTAAGTTAGCCTGGCGCAGCAGTCCTCCTGGCATGCCGCCAACATAATCATAATAACCGGTATCAGCAAACAGGCGGCGAATCAGTTCCGGCACGCTAGCGCGCCGGGCCAAATTGCGCCACTGCCCCAGCTGCTGCAAAAAAACTGTGACCTTATCCTTTAACTGCGTTTCCAGTGAATTTTGCGGCGATGAAGCCGCCAGTAATGCCCCAAACAAATCACCGTCTGCCACCAGCCGAATTTCGGCCAGCTCGGCAGCTGTAAGTCCAAGAATTGGGGAATACAGCACCGCAGCCAGCGCAATATCCTGTCGGGGGTTGTCAATAACGTGCAGCAGTGACAGCATAACCTGTATTTCAGTTTCCTGAAAATATCCGTCATCGGCAGCCGCATAAGCCGGTATATCCAGCTCCCGCATGCTTTCAAGCAGCACGGAGGCCTTGCCCTTGACAGAACGCAGCAAAACAACAATATCCCGCCAGGCCAGCGGCCGGTACGTTTGTTGCTGCTTGTCAAACACCTGTACCCCCGACTGCATCATTTCCTTTAATTTATGGGCGATATGCCGGGCTTCCAGGGCAAAACCGCCCAAGTCCTCCTGCGCCTCATCCGCTGGCATCGCGAGCTGGTCTTCCTCATTAAGCGCCGCATCATCGGCATCAATCAGATCCAGTTCAACGTTTCCGGCCAGACTGTAGCCCTCGCATTTTGGATAATCCGGCCCCGGATGAAGTTCTTCCGCTCTGCCATAAGGAAGTTCGGCAATGTTTTCTGACATCACCTGCGCAAAAATGAAGTTAATTGCTGCCAGAATTTCGGGACGACTGCGAAAATTCTGCGCCAGGTCTATGCGCTCACACTCCGCTGCCTGACAGGGATAGTCACGATATTTACGCAAAAACAGCTCTGGCTCAGCCAGGCGGAACCGGTATATACTCTGTTTGACATCACCGACAAGAAAAAGATTCGGCTCATCCTTTTTACGAACCAGCGATAAAATAGCCTCCTGTACGCCATTTGTATCTTGATATTCATCGACCATAACCTCGCAGTATTTATCCTGGAGCGCCTTGGCGGCGGGTGAAGGCATTAGTTTCTCCGGGGTTGACCCTTCCGCCAGCAAAATCTGTAAGGCAAAATGTTCCAAATCATTAAAATCCAGCACGGCCTTTTCCGCTTTTGCCTCGGCAAAAGCCTGGCTAAATTGCGCCGTAAGCGAACAGATTGTCTGCATTTGTGAACCAGCTGCCCGCAGATCTTCGAGAAGTTTCGGTTCATCGGTCAAAAAATAATTTTCTTTAACTGCACGGATCCGATCCTTTATCTTCTGCCTTTTCTTTTTAAAAATCTCTTTAATTTCCTCATCCGTATCCTTCGGCGCACGCAGCGTAGCAAATTTTGCTCCGTAAATGGCTGCTTGCAGCTCTGGCCATGGCCGTTTAAGCTGTTGTTGCAAATTTTCTATGAGCTCACGGTCTTGCTGCAGTACTGGCAGGTAAAAATCGCAAGCCAGATCATCGGCCAGCTCGAGCAGCTCACGGCAGGCATCTTGACAGGCGTCAAAGGCAAGGGTCAGTTCTCGTTTGATCGGCCCCATCCACAAGGTCTGCTCAAGGGAAATCCCCTCCGGCAGTAAAAACTGCTGTGGCAGAGATGTGAGCCAGTTTTCCGGAAATGGCTGACTGCAGGCATACTGGTATAGCTTCAGCACGATCTCGTACAAAGCCTCATCGCTGCGCTCGCTGCTATAAGCATCAACAAAATCAAGGAAGTCCGTTTCTGCTGCTTCGTATTTTATCGCAAACAGCGATTCAAGAACATCCCGCCGGAGCAGCGCCATTTCCTGTTCACTGGCCAGCCGAAACTTGGGATCGATCGCAAGCTGATGAAAGTTCTGGCGGATGATGCTCTGACAAAACGCATGCAGCGTTGAAATAGATGCCGCATTCATCAGTACGAGCTGACGCTCCAAATACTGTGCCCCTGGATTTTCCTCTAAAGCACTCTGAATCGCCCTGGCAACGCGTTCTCGCATTTCTGCCGCAGCCGCATTGGTAAAAGTGACGACGAGAATTTCATCAATATCACACTGCTGATCCATTAAACGACGAATAATACGCTCAACAAGTACAGCCGTTTTCCCTGAGCCCGCCGCTGCCGCAACCAGCAAATTTTTATCATAAGTTGTAATCGCTTTTAACTGTTCTCTAGACCAGGGCATGATCCAACCTCCTCGCTGATGGCCTGCATGATGTCCTCTTCTTTTATTTTCTTCAGCTGCCGATACGCATTGCCGGGTATAAGCAGATCAAACTGACATACCGGACGGTACAAACAGTAGGTACAGGCCTCCTTCTGTGCGGCCAGACGGTACGGGCGTGCCTTTGTCTCACCGTTTAAAATCTGCTGGCCCGTATGTTGCAAAATACCATCTATATGCATCATCAGCGCCGCAAAATCCTCGCCGCTTTTGACCTGGCTGCGGCTGGACTGATAGATTGTCCCGTCTGCTTTCAGCGATACCTTGATAAATTTCGCAGCCGTATCAATCTTCCGAATCACGTCAGGGTCCGCCAATACCCACCCGGGCATTTTCATTAGCTTACTGACTTTTTCTTCCGCTTCCCCTTTGCTCAAAGGATGACTTTCACTGAGCAGCGGATTCTTCAAAAAGCAGTACAGCATGCCGGCTGGCAAGGATGGCTTCCCTAAAATAGCCGCCGAAGCATTTTTCGCCACCAGCAAATATGTCATCAGCTGCAGCTGCAGCCCGTAATACACTTCAATTAAATTCAAATAGGCATTGCCCGACTTGTAATCGATAACAAGAAAATATTGACCGGCCGGATCCGCATCAATCCGGTCAATCTGGCCAACGATTTCAAGCTTGTAACCATCCTCAAGTTTATAGGCCAGCGGCGCCAGGTCATCCACGCCCCGCCCGAAAGATTTCTCAAGTTCCACTGGCTGAAAATCACTGCCGGCCGAAAACCCGATCAGTCGCTTGACAGCGCGTTCAACGGTCCGTTCGATTCTGCCGAGCAGATGCTGATATTGCGCTGTACTTAGCAGAATTTCATTTTGCAGCTTCGGGGCCAGATCGCTGACAATCGCCTGACATATCTGCTGGCATTCCTCAGCCGGCACCGAACTCCAAATGCGCCCCTGCTGTGCCATTTCATCGCCAAAGGCTTTAAGTGACGCATGTAGCAACATCCCTAAATCCGGCGGAGCAAAACTAAACTCCTCTCGCTGCCTGAGCCTCAGCCCGTACTGGGAAAAATGCTGGAACGGGCAGGCACAAAAACGTTCGAAGCGGGTTACACTGCCCCGCAATCGTTTGTTTTTGGTGTAGAGCGCTCGGGCCAGCTCTTTCGGCAGGCGGTCTTGCTGCGCTGTTGCAAACAGTCCAGCGGTGATCCGCCGTACCAGCGGCTGCAAATGCTCTTTTTCCAGTGCCCAGTTATAGACATCCTGCCAAAACGGACTCAGCTGCTGTTCTTCCCGGTAATGCCGCAGTGCCGCCGCCAGCTTGGCAGTTGCCGTCCGCCCGCGGGCCACCATCAGGGCTTCTTCGTCGCCAAAGCTCACCAACGGCACGGCGCGCAGTGAAAGCTCCGGCAAAAGTCCCTTCATCCGGCTGATGAGCGACGACGGATTGAGTCCGCTTCCTTCGGCGTCTGCGAGCGGGTAAGAAAGCCATAGATATTCACGGGCCAACGTAAATGCTTTATATAGCTGATATTTTTCGGCAAAATTATCTCCGCTGCTGCCAGCAGCAAGCTCGATCCCGGCTGCCATAAGCCGGGCCCGGTCCGCATCATTCAACAAGCCCTCCGTCTTCGCCCGTCGCGGCATAACGGATTCATTGGCCCCAACGATATAGATTGCACGAAGGTTTTCAAGACTGTTTTGATCAAAACTTGCAATCGTCACACAATCAAGCCCCGGCGGAATCAGGCTGATCTGCAGCCCGTCAAGACCATCATTAAGCACGGCCTCATATTCAGCCAAAGAAATTTTTTCCCCGCCGCAAATTTCCACGAGCTGATCCTGCAGTTCCATAACATCCTGCCATATTTGCCCATGTTCGCGGGCTTCGGCAAGGTCTCCCACCCGTTCGGCTTCTTTTGCCCATTGTTCAAGTGTCTCCGGCACCTCTAATTCAATCAACAGTTCATAAAGTGCTCTGGTCTGTGCCAGCACATCTTGCGCCCGGCTCACTTTATCGGCAAAAGACAGCAGCGGTGCCATAACCAGATGACGAATGTGATTGATTTGATCGAGCTGCAACGCCACCTCTTCAGCCACCGGTTCTTCCTCAAGCGATAAGCGTTTATAATAGGTCCAGTCCTCCGCCATCGTCCACCGCTGGCCGCGAATACCAAAGGCCAAAACATAATTTTCCAAAAGGTCAATTTGCGAACGAGTCACGGGGAAAAAATCGGTTTTAAAGCAGCGAAACAGCGGTTCATAACGCCAGCCATGGATGGCTTCCAGTGCCGACCGCATGAGCTCAGCCAGCGGATGATGGACACTTCGCCGCTTGCTGTCGCTGAAAAACGGGATTTCATAATCGCTAAATACCGTCTCAACAATATTCTGATAAGCGTCCTCCCGAATAAGCACGCCGATATCGCGCCACCGGCAGCCTTCCTCCCGGCACAGCCGAACGACATCTGCGGCAACGGCTTCGATTTCCAGGCGCCGGTTGGCAGCCTCGACCACGGCGACTCCGTCTCGCTCTTTGCCCTGCTTGGCTGGAAAAGCAAACATATACTGCTCTACATGAGCCAGTGCCGACCGCAAAAATCTCCCCCGGTCCGGCATTTCCCGCAACTGGCATTCTATGCCCATTTTCTCCGCTAACTGCCTGACTTTTTCATATGTCTTCCACTGGCGGTAAAACAGCGCTGTTTCCTGCCGGCACTGCGAATCCGCGGGATTTTCGAGGCAGAGCGTGATATGAACCGCCTTCGCCCGCAATAGCAATGCCGATAAAATTTTCATTTCCTGGGGATTAAAAAACACAAACCCGTCAATCCAAACTTCGGCATTTTCCAGCAGTGGTGACGATGGTATTTTTTCTGCGAGCAGCTCCAGCATATCCTCCGCATCATTATAGCGGCCAGCCATTTTTTCATCAAATCCCTGGTATACCGCTGCCAAATCTTCAAGTTTCCCCTGCAGGGTTCCCGCAGACATTGACTTGGCAGCCCCAGCAAGCGCAGCGGCACTTATTCCATAGCTTTTAAATTCCTCGATCATCCCCGCCATAGATTCGGCAAAATTGCGCTGATGCGCTGCTCGCCCAATCACCGAAAGCTGATCGCGCTGCTCCGCAAGAACCCTCGATAATAATAGACGTTTCCCAATATCAGTAATTCGCGGATAAAGCGCCCCTCCTGTCTCCAGCAGAATCTGGCGAGCCAGACGGCGAAAGCCAAAGACATAACTGCGGCTAAAACCATCGATGCCGTCACTACCGGCCAGTTCGCGTTCAACCTTAAACGTCATGTGTTCCGGCAAAAGCAAAATAAGTGCCGGTCCCTCTGGGTCCTGGCGCAATTGCTCGCGCAAAGCGTCCAGACAATATGCGCTCTTGCCGCTGCCTGCCCGGCCAATGACAAATTCCAACAAATCCGTTGCCTCCTAATAAAATATATTCAGCCCACCGAAAAGGCTGCCGTGCTTCCGTGTCGTCCCTTCGTCACCTCAAGCCGGGCATCAATCCGCTCCTTAAGCTCGGGAACATGCGAGATAATTCCCACCAGACGGCCGCCTTTTTGTAAATCAAGCAAAGCCTTAAGCGCCATATCCAGTGATTCCGGATCAAGCGTGCCAAATCCCTCATCAACCAGAATGGTATCAAGATGAATACCCCCGGCATAACTCTGTACGACATCCGCCAGCCCAAGCGCCAGGCATAACGAAGCCAAAAAGGTTTCCCCCCCTGAAAGCGTAGCAATGGGGCGGGCGTAGCCGGTATAATTATCAAAAACTTCTATTTCCAGGCCGCCGGCGGCATTTCTGCGCACCCGCTCATCCGTCGGCTGCAGCCGATATTGGCCGCGACTCATAACCTTCAACCGCATATTGGAGGCATCAATGACATCAGCCAGCAGTGATTTTAAAACAAAACGCTGAAAAGTCATTCCATGTACATTTTTCCCGCCAGCCACAGCGGCGAGCGTGCCGATAATCCGGTATCTGGCCTCAGAAGCTGCGGTTTTTTCGGCAAGTGCTTCGAGCTGGCTAATTTTCTCCTGTAGCCGCAGACTTTCAGCTTCTGCCTGTCGGCAGCGTGCATATGCCTGATTATAGGCTGTCTGCGCCGTCTGCAATTCTTCAGCAATTTTTTTCAGGTCCGGCCTCGCAGCATTTGAAGTGGCCGCAGCAGCCTTCCGATTACTCTCGGTTGCCGCCGCCAGCCGGTCATCAAACGCACGAATCCGGTTCTTGAGCTCCTCGCGCTTTTCATCGCTCCAGGCAGCCGCCAGTTCATAGTCCGCCAGCGTCATAAATCCAGCCGCATGGCAGCGCCGCTCAAAATCCTCCTGCGAGCCGCCTAGCCTAGCTTGTGCCTCGGTGAAAGCCTGCACGCCTGCTTCTTCCGCCGCCATGGCTGCCGCCAAATTCTGATCCGCCTGTTGTTTTTGCCTGCGGGCGGTTTCCAACGCTTCATAGAGATTTTTTTGCCGCATACAGCTCTCTTGCTGTGCAGCCAGGAGTTTTTCCGGATTTTGACAATCCTCCGGTAAAGCATTTTTCCGTTCCTGTTCAACGGCCACAGCAGCCTGATACCGTCCACTGGCCTGCCGATGGCTTTCGCCTGCCGTTTCCACCTGCTGCACCTGCAGTTTTTCCATCATAACCATTTTCTCAAGTTCTGGTTGCAGTCGCTGAACTTCATCCGCGGCAACGCCAGCCGCGGCAGCTTCCGTCGCCGTCTGCTCAAGCTCGGCCATTACCGCTGACAAAGACTCCCCCTGTTTTCCTTCCCGGCGGCTATCCTTCAGCTGTTTTTCCAAACTTTCCAGCTTGGCCTTTGCCTCTTCAAAACTACGCTGCGCCCTCATTCTGCTCTTTTCCGCTTCCAGCCGGCGCTGAGCGGACGCCCGGACTTCATCTTCCCGGGGAATCAGCTGCGTCGACACTGCCGGCTGCGGATGCTTTATCGCCCCGCATACTGGGCACGGCTGCCCCGCCTTTAGATCCGCTGCCAAAAGAGCCGCCTGCCCTTGCTGAAACAAATACTGTAGCCGTTCGCATTCTGTTGCTGTTTTATGATAAAGTTCATCCGCTGCCTGAAAATCGGCCTGTTGCCGGGAAAAAATTTCTTGGGAAGCTTCCACCTGCTGTTCAAGCGCTGCTGCCGTCTGCAGCCGCTTTGCCTGTACCTCAAGTTCTGCAGCTTTCAGCTGGAGCTGCGCTGCCCGGGCAGCTTCCACAAGGAGCCTCTGCTGGCGCTGCTGCAGGAAGTGAAGGGTTTCGCGCACAGCTGTCAAAGCAGCTTCGGCGCTGACTTTTTCTGCTGCCTGCTGCCGGACCGCAGCAGCAAATTTTTCAGTTTGCTGCTGCGCAGCTTTGAGATCTGCCAGTTGACCAGTGAAGCTGGCAAAGCGAAGCACCTGGGCATCGGCAGCCTTGCGTTCTTCTTCCTTGGCCTCCTCCGTCTTCCAGCTTGCAGCTGCCTGCACGGATAACTGCTGGCAACGTTCAAGCTTTTCCTTTATTGCCGTCAGCGACTGCTGCTGACGCTGGGCTTCAGCGGCAAAATTCTTTACCTGTATTTCAAAATCACGCAGAGCTGCTGCTTTTTCTGCCGCCTGAAAGCGCAAGCGATAAGCGGCTACCGTTTCACTAAGTTTCTGACAGGCTGCAAGCTCCGCCGCGGCTTCTTCCGCTGCCTTAAATTGGCTCTCTGTCAGTTTCGCTGCCGCATCGGCCTGCTGTGCCAACTGCTGTTTTTCCAGCAAAGCCTTCGTTTCCACTCGCTGCTCATCGATAGCCAAATCCAGCAGCTTTGCTTTTTCAACAAGCTCTGCTGGCGATTTCACCTGTACTTCCTCTAAAATAAATTCCTGCCGGCTGACCGTCTCGCTCCTTTCATTTTCTATCGTCTTAGCTTTTGCCTTCAGGCTCTCCTCTATCTGGCGGTAAAATTCTGTCTTAAACAGCGTTTCCATGATCTCCTGTCGCTGCGCCGAATTTGCCGTCAGCAGCTGCCGAAACTCACCCTGGGGTAACAATACCACCTGCCGGAACTGACTGCTCTTAAATCCCAGCAAGCCTTCTATATACTCGGTGACCCGCGCATACCCTTGAGCCACAAGCTTTTCTTCCCCATCAATCCTATATAAAAGTGCATCCGCCGCACGAAGCGTCATCCCTTCTCCGCGTTTTTTCGGGCGTTCCTGCTCGGGGCTGCGCCAGACACGGTACACTGCAGTGCCGATTGCAAACGAAAACAAAACCTCTGTAGCCTGCGAGGGATCAGCCTGATTGCTGCGCAGCATTTTTGCCGTGCGCAGCTGTCCGCTGGCATCGCCATATAAGGCAAAACACATGGCATCAAGAATGGTTGTCTTCCCCGCTCCGGTCGGACCATGAATCAGAAAAAACGATCTGTCCTTAAGATCGGAAAAGTCAAGTACGGTCTCCTGGGTATAGGGACCAAAGGCAGAAAATGATATTTTAAGCGGCTTCATATTTTCGCCTCCCGCTGACTGGCAACCAGTTCATCTACCGTCCGGGCAAACAGCTCTTTTTGTTTTTCATCGAGCCTTTCATCTGTCATCTGCCGAAAAAAATCGTCAAACAGCTCGACTTCTGATTTTGACCGGTAATCCAATCGGTCCTCACGCAGCGTTCCCCCTACATTCAAATTAGGGCGTTCCACCTGCATCAGATTTGGATATATTTTTTCAAGTTGTCCATGCACATCAAGAATCGCCTGGGTATCGAGCAGCTCGACTAAAGTGTAATCCTCCGACTCCGGATATTTTTGCCGATTACAGCGAATTTCATCAAAAAATCCCCTGATACGCTGCACATCGCGTTTAGGTTGCAGACTTATTTTTTCAATGCTCACCGCACCTTTTTCGTCGAGATCGATAATATATATGCCCTTTTTTTGGTCAGCTTCATCGAAAGAATACTTCAGCAAAGACCCACTGTAGCGAATATTCTCATTGCCTGCAGTCTGTGGATTATGCAAATGTCCAAGAGCCGTATAATGAAACGGCTTAAAATGACCCGCACTGACATTTGATGCTCCACCCACGGAAAGTGGCCGTTCAGATTCTGTTTCACTGCCACCGGCAATAAAAGCATGCGCCAGCGCCACCCGCCGGCTATTCGCCGGGATTTGCCGCAAGCCGGCAGCAACCAGATAGCCCATAGCCGAATCAAAATCCTGGATATCAGCACAGCCAAATACTGCCCGCACCAGTGCCGGCTCCGCATAGGTAAAGGGCTGAAAGTACACGGGACCAAAAGCATCCTCAAGTACAACCGGAGTCAGATCCGCAGTCAGCTGCCCACGCACAAAAAGTCCCTGTGCTTCCAGTAGCCGACTGGCAAATCCAAGGCGTTCGGCACTGTCATGATTTCCCGCCGTCAGAATCACTTGGACCTTATCGTCCAGTAAGAGCCTGGCCAAGGTTTCATCGAGTAGGGCTACCGCCTCTGTCGGTGGAACTGCCCGGTCATAAACATCGCCGGCAATCAAAACAGCCTGCGCACCGCTTTCCCTGACTACCGTATGAAACTGTTCCAGTACATATGCCTGATCTTGTGTTAAATGCTGTCCATGAAACAGCCTGCCCAAATGCCAATCCGCTGTATGTATAAAACGCAAAATGCCTCACACTCCTACCTCAACATCCGGCTTTTTCCCAAGCCGTTACTTTTCATCAAAATAGCACGCCGCCAAATCCGCCATATGCAGAGCGGTTACAAGTGAGCAGCTGCTCATTGCCTGCGACAGTGCGCGGCGGCCCATGCCGGAAGCACTATCGTCAAAACCTCCCATATGCCATCGAATTGCCAGCATTTCTTCCCGGCTAAGCCAAATGTACTGCTGCAGCAGCATCACAGATTTCTCGCCATGACCAAGCGGCAGCAGGTCTTCAATCTCGTAAACCGGCACTTGTTCCCAAGCCCCGGTCACAGGATTCTTGCGATTGCGGCTGCCCCGCTTATAAAAATTAACCTTACAGACATCATGCAACAGCGCACAAATCGTCACTTCTGCCGTGGAAAACGGCAGCTCATAGGCAGCTGCCAACCGGCATAAATTATCATAAACAGCCAGCGAATGTTCCAGTAAGCCCGATTCGCAGGCCCCATGAAAACGCGTACTCGCCGGTGCCGAAAAAAAATCCGTCTTTTCGTCAAGATACCGGATCAGATCTTCTATATTTTCGCGTCCTGAACCCAGGAGCAACTCGATAAATCGTTCTTTCATAAAATCCCTCTTTCTTTTTGTACCTTAGTGAAAAAAGTCTGCTCATCACTATATTATTTTTCACTAAAAAATAAAAGTGTCACAGAATCTTCATTCTGCAACACTTAACCCGTCTCCTGCTTATTTGTCCTGGACAAAGGGAGCCTTAAATCTCGGCGAGGATCGGCCACACGGGCAGCAGTCCCGGCGCATGATCACCGCCTGACCCGTCCGGTAACGCAATAATGGCATGGCCTCCAGCCGCAGCGAGGTGACAACAAGTTCCCCCATCTGTTCATCATCCACCGGGGAATCTTGTCCAAACGCAACAACCTCCGGATAAAAAAAGTCTGCGGCTATATGCATGCCGCCGCGTTCATGACAGGTATACAGCATACCGGTACAGCCGATATCATTGGCCACATACAGTGGAAAAATCTCACAGCCCGTACGCATTCTCAGATACTTTCCGATCGGATTCTGGATGGCATCATTCAGGCAGAAACAGGCCCGCAGCGGCAGATTTTCCATCTCCCGACCAGAGGCCTGTGCTGTAACGATCAGCTGCAAAATTCGTGTAGGATCACCAATCACGGTATCTATGCCCAGTTGCTCAATGAGCTCGACTGCCCGGACAAAATCCCCTCCCAGGCTGACCACAGCTGCACCGAGGCTCTCGGCTGCATGTTGTACATCATCGACAGCACCTTCCGGATGCCCGCCAACAATCGCCAGAACGGATCCCGGCTTGATCCCGCCAGCCGCCAGCCCCCGCCTGGTCAATTCTATATTATGCGCAACATCCGCCTCCGTACCAGCCCGGAGAATATTCGATTTTTCCTGCAGTCGCAGGCGGACAGTTTTCTTAACCGGCAGTGTCAAAAAATCAAGCGGTGACGTCTTAACCAGATCCGATCTGGTCGTAAACGGCAGTTTTTTTATATCCGCCAGAATCTCTATCTCTACCGGAGAAACCCTATATTCCTCAAGACGACGCCGATAAAACACCGTTTTTTCATAGGCACGGTGTACGGTTGCCTGCAGCAGCTCAAGCTGTTCTGCTTCGCCAGCTTCCCGCAGCATCCTCTCAGGATTTTGGTTGGCATACATAGAACCCCTCCGCTTCAGCCTCCATTTGCCGTCCCGGCTTTCGTTCCCGGAAAATTCCGGGCTTAAACCGGTTTCGTATAAAAGAAGGGCTGATTGCTCACAAACCCCATGCTGCGATAGTTCAGTATCGCCTCAGTGGCACCAACAAACAAAACGCCGCCCGGCTTGAGCGAATCAAAGAACTGCCGGTATAACTTGTCTTTTGCTTCATCGGTAAAATATATTACAACATTGCGGCATAAAATAAGATCAAATCCCTTTTCAAACGGATCCTTGAGCATATTGTGCTGTTTGAATTCGATGCAGGATTTAATATCATCCTTTACCATATACTTTCCGTTTGCTTCGGTAAAATAGCGATGTTTCCGATCCGGAGAAATACTTTTGAGCTCGTTATCCGTATATGTCCCTTGTTTTGCTTTTGCCAGAATTTCAATGTCGAGATCGGTCGCTAAAATACGATGACGCGTCGCGGGCGTCATATCCTTCAGTATCATCGCCAATGAGTATGGCTCTGCCCCGATGGAGCAGCCCGCACTCCAGATATTGAGTTTGGCACTTTTTTTGAGTAAGTCCGGCAAAACATCCGTTTCTAATTTAGAAAATTTTTCCGGAGTGCGGAAAAATTCCGAAACATTGATTGTCAGATATTCGATAAACGATTCAAATGCCGCTTTATCGCCTTCAATGCTGTCAAAAAACGCCGCATACGATGTATGGCCGTTACGCTGCATCAGGTTGCCAATCCGTCGCTGCATCTGTGCTGCTTTATATAAATCCAGATCAATGCCCGTTCTTTTTTTTAATTTCTGCTTAAATACTTCCCAGTCTTTTTCATCAAACAAATAAATTACCTCCTCGTACTATACCACTGATATTATAAACTAAAGATGAATTTTCATTCTTTATTTAGCGTTTTTAGCTCTATAAAGTATATTTCCTGCAAATAGGTAAAACTCCTGCCTGATCGCTCAATATTTCCTCGCAGCCAGAAAATTTCTTGTCGGCTTCATCCGCCAAATAAAAACTGGCAGAGGCTTTTGCCACTGCCAGTTATCCTTTATTTCAAATCAATCAATTTGAATTGTCTTTTGGCTCTCAACCGGGGCTGACAGCTTTTTCAATTCAATCTTCAAAATGCCATCCTTAAATTCAGCCTTCCCTTGGTTCTCATCCGCATCATCAATATAAAACGACCGTTCAATCCGCCCGCTGTGGCGTTCACGGCAGATGTACTTCTCGCCCTCCTTGGTCTCGCTTTCCTCCGCATGTTCCCCGGTAATTGTCAGGTATTTGTCATGATAAGTTACCGAAATCTCCTCTTTGGAAAAGCCGGGCAGCTCTGCTGTAACCTCATAGCTGTCACCATTGTCTTTTACATCTACCCGAACCGACGAAAAAGCTGCACTGACTTTTTGCAGTGGGTTCAGGGGCTGTTCAAAAACCGATTCCAGCAAACGGTCCCATGAATCTTTATTACGCGCCGGGCTGTTCCTAAAATTAAAAGGCACCATACCAAACATATGAAATCCCCCTTTATTTTACAGATAGAATCGTCTTTCTGCTTTTTATTATATAATAAATTTCAGAAAATTCAACCCTTATCGCAAACCTGCCCGGCTATTTTTTGATTTCACCAATATCGAGGCTGATATCAAGGGCCTTGATGGTATGCGTAAGTGCTCCGATAGAAATGACATCGATTCCTGTGGCCGCAACAGCTGCTACCGTAGTGCGGTCAATTCCTCCCGAGGCCTCTGTTACCGCCCTGCCGCCGATCATTTCAACGGCCTGGCGCATCACTTCAGGCTTCATATTGTCAAGCATAATGATATCCGCTCCGGCAGCCAGGGCTTCGGCAGCCCCATTCATCGACTCAACCTCTACTTCGATTCGGCAGGTATGTGAGATACTTTTTCGGGCAGCCTCTATTGCCGGCTTTATTCCCCCTGCTACCTTGATATGATTGTCTTTGATCAGCACGGCATCGTAAAGTCCTAGACGATGATTGTAGCCGCCGCCGACACGCACCGCATATTTTTCCAACAGCCGCAACCCCGGAATCGTCTTGCGCGTATCGACAATCCTCACCGGATATGCCGCGACAAGCGAAACAAAGGTACTGGAACAGGTGGCAATACCGCTCAGATGCTGCAGCAGATTTAAGGCAAGCCGCTCGCCGCTGAGAATGGCCCGTGCCGGGCCCTTTATTTCCGCAATAATCTGCCCTTTGACAAGCGAGCTGCCGTCTTTAACCAGCAGCGTCGTTTGTACCCCCGCGTCCAGCAGTTGAAAGACTCTGGCGGCAATAGTCCCCCCGGCGAGAATTCCCGTCTCTTTTGCCTGAACATACGCTGTCGTCACTGCCTGCCAAGGAACTATGGCTTCGGTAGTGATATCGCCGCTGCCAATATCTTCTGCCAGCCAGCTTTTCAACCAGTCATCAAGTTTAAAGTTATTAAAATTCATATAACGGCTCCTGCACTTTCTATTATATGGTGACGCCATTGCTTCAGCCGCTGTGGATAATCCAGCCGATAATGGGCCCCGCGGCTTTCTTCACGCTTCTCAGCCGCCTGAACAATCAGGCTTGCTGTCTGCAGCATATTTCGGTATTCCAGATCCAAAATGCAGTTCGCTGTCGTTCCTTCGGCAACGACCTGCATCCCAGCCAAAGCGATTTTGGCTGCCTTCAGTCCACCCGCATCACGGACAATACCGAGTCCGCAAGTCATTACATTCTGCAGTTCTTCTATATCCTTTACAGTAAAGGATTTTCCCTGTCCAGCATAGTGCCAGTATTCTTCCGACAAAGCAGGAACCTGCCCTCCGATCGTTTCAGCGGCGCGGCGTCCAAACACAAGCCCCTCGAGCAATGAATTACTCGCCAGCCTGTTAGCCCCGTGCAATCCGGTACAAGCGGTCTCACCGCAGGCAAACAGCCCACTGATATTGGTTCGCCCGTGATCATCCACCCGGATTCCGCCCATCATATAGTGCGCTGCCGGTGCGATTGGAATCGGTTCACGGGCAATATCAACCCCGTAAGTGCGACAGGTAGCTGCAATCATTGGAAATTTATCCGCTACCGCGGCAACACCAGCGGCATCGAGATACACCGGAATGTTCTTTTCCGGTCCCATCTCGTGAAAAATCGCCCGGGCGACAACATCGCGTGGGGCTAATTCTGCCAGCTCATGATAATCCGTCATAAACCGCTGCCCCCTGGCATTTAGTAAAAGTGCTCCGGCCCCACGAACCGCCTCTGAAATCAGGAAATTAGGACAACCCGGCAAAGCCAGCGCCGTCGGATGAAACTGGATAAATTCCATATCTGTCAGTTCTGCCCCGGCACGATAAGCAATGGCACAGCCACTGCCAGTTGCCCCCTCAGGGTTTGTTGTATGACGATACAAACGCCCGCAGCCCCCCGTAGCAAGAATAACTGCTGTCGACCTTACAATGCCAAGCTCTTTACCATTATGTAAAAGCAACGCGCCCCGGCAGCAGCCATCGGTGACCAGCAAATCGGCAACATAACTGTGTTCGCATATCGTTATGTTGCGATGTGCTTCAACTCGCGCCAGCAGGGAACGTACAACTTCGGCGCCCGTGGCGTCCCCCTGTGCATGCAGTATTCTGGCGCGCGAGTGACAGCCTTCCCGTCCCAGTGCCAGTCGGCCATCCGGCCGATGATCAAAAACTGCTCCCAGTTCCATCAGCTCTTTTACCTGCTGACGGCCCTCTTCAACAACAAGATGCACAATTGATTCATCACAAATGCCGGCGCCGGCAGTCAATGTATCGGCCGCATGAAGCGCCGTATCATCATCCGCAGCAAATACGGCGGCAATCCCACCCTGCGCTTTATTTGTGTTACTGTCCTGCAGGGTATCCTTCACTGCCAGCATAACACGACAGCCGCGTTCGGCTGCATACCAGGCAGCAATCAACCCGGCTACTCCCGCCCCTACGATCAGACAGTCCGACGACAGCTGGGGTAATTTCCGGCTGTCAAAATTCATCATGTATTTTTGCACAAAATTCACCTACTCGCAAATTTCCAACATTTTTCGCAATCCTATTTCTGCCTTACAGCGAATTTCCTCCGGCACGACAACTTTAGGCTCCAGTGTCTGCAGCGCATCACGCACCTTGCGCAATGTGGTTTTTTTCATGTTTGAACAAAATAACTTTGCCGAGGCCATATAAAATTTTTTCCCAGGACAGCAATGCTCCAGCTGGTATAAAACTCCGCATTCCGTCACTACAATAAATTCTGCCGCCATACTTTGAGCCGCATATTCAATAATACCTGCCGTACTGCCTATATAGTCGGCCAGAGTTCTGACCTCCGCCGGACACTCGGGATGCATCAGTACCAAGGCTTTCGGATGCTTGTGTTTAGCGTCTAAAATCTCTGCAACGGTCAGGTTTCCATGCGCGGGGCAAGCCCCGGGCCAGCAATATATATTACGGCCGGTCTGCTCCTCAGCATAGGAAGCCAGATTGCGGTCCGGCACAAAAATAATATTGCGATCTGTCGGTACAGACTGCACTACCTGAACCGCATTCGAGGACGTGCAGCAGATATCGCTTAACGCCTTGACGCCTGCCGGGGTATTGACATAGGAGATGACCACCGCCTCTGGTTGCTGCGCAATTTTCTCCCGCAACTGCCCCTCCAGCTGGTCATCAAACATCAGACACCCGGCCTCCTTTGCCGGCAGCAGCGTGATTTTATCCGGTGCTAAAATATTGGCAGTTTCTGCCATAAAATGCACCCCGCAAAAGACGATAACCTTTGCTTTCGTCGCTGCCGCCTGGCGTGACAACGCAAAGGAGTCGCCTGTAAAATCTGCAATCTCCTGTATCTCGGGCGGCTGATAGACATGCGCCAGAATAACAGCCTCGCGCTCTTGTTTCAGCTGTTCAATCTCCGCTGCCAGATGAATATCTTCCAATAAATTCGCCATTTTTTAGTCTCTACTTTCTTACGGTATATAAAGCTGTCAAGACAGCTGACAACACCATAAGTATAATACTTTTATTCGGGCACTGCAATATAAATCTCCTGCCGTTTTGATTCCTGATTTTTTTCTCGGTGCCGAAAACCTCTGGGTAGCAAAAAAAATACAGCCGCAAAGCGGCTGTCGAAGGATTTATTTACTTGCTGCTGTTTCTTCTGCCGAAACAGCACGATGCGGGATCTTTTTTTGTTCGGCCCGCTTTTTCTTTTTTTCCTTGTTCTTAGGGCTTTTATCTCCCATGATGAACATCTCCTTTTTATCTGACCTGCCTTAATTATAACAAGCTCCACTGGATTTGTTCAGTCGCTGAACTGCTGGTTTTAGCTGCCAAAGCACGCCCTGTCTCCTCCTCATGCCAGCGCCCCCCGCACTCGCTGTTATTTGACGTTTAAGCAGCAATTTCGCCCAAATCTACCTTTCCCTGTTATAGCAAGGTCAATTTGTATCATTGCCGCTGCTGCCAGCTACTGCTCAAGGCTTCAGCCAATAAAAAATCCAGCTGTGATCGGCTATAAATCACAGCTGGATGGCATTATATCCTATGTTCTTATTTTCAGGCAGAAGCTTTTGCCGATTCCGTTTCCTCCACATCGCCGGAACCGAGCAGGCGCTGCATTGTTTCCCGGTCAAGCTCATTTTCCCATTTAGCCACAACGAAAGTCGCGATCCCGTTGCCGATCAGATTGGTAAGCGCCCGGCCCTGTGTCATAAAACGGTCAACCCCAAAAATCAGTGCCAGGGCCCCTACCGGAATGGTAGGAATCGTCGACAACGTAGCGGCCAATACAATAAACCCACTACCCGTGACCCCGGAGGCACCTTTGGATGTCAGCAATAATACCGCGAGGATCGTGATTTCCTGCATGGCGGATAAATCCGTATTCGTCGCCTGAGCCAAAAAGATAGCCGCCATGGTCAGGTAAATCGAAGTACCATCGAGATTAAAGGAATAACCCGTAGGCACAACAAGCCCGACAATCGATTTTGAGCAGCCCGCTTTTTCAAGTTTTTCCATCATTCGCGGCAAAACACTTTCTGAAGAGGCTGTCCCAAAAACAACCAGCAGTTCCTCCTTAAAATAGGAGATATAGTGTAAAAAATTAACTCCGGCATATTTGCCAATCGGCCAAATAACCAGCACAATAAACAGCAGACAGGCAAAGTAAAAGGTTCCAAGCAGTTTAAGCAATGGCCCCAGGGACCCAATGCCATAGGCGCCAATCGTAAATGCCATAGCGCCAAAGGTTCCGATTGGTGCCAGTTTCATGATGATATCGACAATCCCGAACAAGACATGGGATACATCGCCAATGATATGCAGCAGTTTCTGCCCGCTGCTGCCGAGCTTCGATAAGGCCCAGCCAAATAAAATCGAAAACAGCAGAATCTGAAGAATTTCACCTTTGGCAAAACCGTCAACCACAGTGCTCGGAATAATATTCATAAAAAACTGTCCAGCTGTATGGCTTTGCGCCCCTGTGGCATACATGGCCACTGACGAGGCATCGAGCTTACTGGCATCGATATTCATGCCGGCTCCCGGTTGCAACCAATTTACCAGCAACAGCCCGACAAAAAGCGAGCATGTCGACACCATTTCAAAGTAAAGCAGTGCCTTACCGCCAACCCGGCCGACTTTTTTCATATCCCCCATGCCGGCTATGCCACAGACGATGGTACAAAAAATTATAGGGCCGATAATCATCTT
>JBOFWE010000023.1:0-3200 GCA_051653465.1 Selenomonadaceae bacterium
AAATTACAGCTTTGCTCTCAGCCTTCATTTTTCAGTGCCGGCTCGGCCGAATTGGTGAATACCAGTACGACAATATGATTTTGTTCAAAATTAATCTTTACCAGGCGTTCCGGGATATAATCGTATTCCATAATAAACAGGTGATCGATGGCCGCATGGATCAGTCCGGTAAACAGATCCTCAATAATATACACACTGTTCTTGTTGGCAAGCAGATATTTGTTTACATACAAAGGAATCATGCCAAAAATACAGATCGCCAGACATTTTTCACCCAGTATATTCACCGTAATCCGTTCCGGTCCCCGGCCGCTCAAATCCCGGATATGACGCGACAGTATCCGGGCAAACCGGTCTTCTCCCTTGCCATATTCACCGCCTATATGCTTAAATACAGGCATCGCAAAGATTTTAACACTGTATAGGTATACGGTGTTTTTCACAATATGCGGACAGAGCAAATAGGCCTGATTGAGCTTGGTCTGATAATAATCCTCTAATTTTTTACACATAAAGTTCCATATAACTTCCATTAATAAGGGCATATATTGTTCTACCGAAAAACCGATCTTATGTTTATGGGTAAACCCCTCCCATTCACTCACTGACATTGACATCGACAGTACCTGTATGTCTTTACGGCATAAGCATTGCACGATTGAAAAATCTTGCGGCAACTCAAGAAATTTTCCAAGCTCCGCCAGCAGTTGCTTATGATACTCCATATATTCTTCCATTTCATTTTTTAGCGGATCTTTGCCGTCATGAATCGACATAGTGACCTCCCTCCGAGAATCGTCCTCGCCTCCGCAGCCACAAAAATTATACACTTACTACATGGCTCTTTTCAGCAATCCTCTTTTCTAGAATATTATATAACGTACAGCTTATTCCTTTGGAATAAGTTGTCATCCATTCCTGTTTGATTGTTTTCTAGCCAATAATACCGCCGTAAAGCCAAAACAAGCTTTATTTTTTACAATATTTTTTATATACAAAATATTGTAAAAAATAAAAAAGCCCCATCAAATAATGATGAGGCTTTTTATCAAACAGTTAAAAGCTATATGCTCTGCTGCAAAACTTCGCCAAAAAATCTGCCACTCTATAATTTTCATTCTCCTAGAAATCACTTTCATACTTCTTGCCCAACCGCAAATAAAAGCCAACAAAAAGCTATAAAATCCTAGACATATATAAATAATTAAATGCATTTTTATATTATCATATTGTCCGATAAGTGTCTACAAAATACCTTGATAAATATTCTCTTAGGCCTGTTCCAATTCGTCATAAAAGGAAAAGGTATTCTTGCCCCGTTTTTTTGCCCGGTATAAAGCCTGATCCGCTTTTTCATAGATTTCGGCAAAGGACCAACCATCTTCCGGCAAACTGCAGATGCCTATACTCAAAGAAGTATCCGGACGCGGGCCAAGTCGCTCAATCCACCCCGGAACCGACCGACACAGAGCATCCGCTTTTTGCGCCGCAGCTTCCCGTCCGCTACTATTTTGCATAAAAATCAAAAATTCATCACCGCCAATGCGCCCCACGACATCCTTCGGTCCAAAGTGATTACGCAGCTCATTTGCCATCGTCGAAATCACAAGATCACCAAAGGCATGGCCAAAGGTGTCATTTACTGCCTTAAAGTTATCAATGTCAATAATGAACAGCGCATACCCCTGCCCCTCAGGTCCCGCTGACAGGGCCATTTCAATCAATTCTTTTGTTACCGCCCGGTTGTAGAGACTCGTCAGTGAGTCACGCTGCGCTTGATGCAAAATAGCCAGTTCCCGTTCCTTTTCCCGCTGGATATTCTTTACATGCGAAATAATCCGAATGGTGTTGCTATCCTCATCGCGATAAATTCGCACAAAGACCTTTACCCAACGAAAATTGATTCCATCCGATTTTTCAACGAGTTCATATTCAAACCGATCTATGCCCAGCGCATAAAGCTGCATGATCGACTGCCGGGAAAATTTATCCCGGTATTCCTCCCGAAAATCCTCCTTGACTAATCTTTCAATGATTGCATTTATCAGCTGCTCATAATTATCACTACTGCCAATCCCCAATAACCGGGCCAGATGCGGTGCATTGTCTCCAATAAGCCGGTTGGCAGTAATGTCAGCCTCCAAAACATTGTCAAACAGCCCACAACTGATATCACGTAACATTTTTTGCTGTTTTAGGCAGCGCTGCAACTGCTGCTGTTTTATACCTGCCTTATACTGAAGGAAAAATACATAGAGAACGCCTGCAGCCACTGCCACGGCCTGCGGGAGGGTAATGACTTCTACCGTTACAAAAAGAACCATCCCAAAAATCAGCATAAAACCAGCAGCTGCCGCCAATGCCAAGGCCAGCGGGCGCTGCAATAAACAGAACATGTTTTTCGTCCTCCAGACTGCAGTAATTTCCCCGGCACAAATGCCACCCGGAAGTCTGCAAGGTAAAATCTATTGTTTTTACGAAATTTTCCGCCAATAGTATCCGGTATTTTTCCTATTGTCCTGTCAAAACTGAAAACTTTTTCTATTAAGTAAATCTAACACAATTGTCTTACTTTTGTCAATTTTTCCAAGGAAAAAAGTCCTTGTTTTTATTAAATATCGCCAATAAGAAAAAAGATCAGGGACACTCACCATCCCTGATCTTTCTACTTTATTACATATACTCTTATAGTACCTGAAAACGAGCTACCGATTCGCGCAGATTCTCTGCCATTGAGGCCAGTTCCTGGCTTGAGGCGGCAATTTCCTCCGTGGATGCCGACTGCTCCTCAGTCGCCGCCGACACCGTCTGTGTCTTACCTACGGCTGCCTTGCTATGGTCTTCAATCTCAGCCACAGCTTGAACAAACTGTTCGTCACTGGCTGCCATCTGTTCCATAGCGGCTGAAATCCTTTGCACCTGCTGATCAATATCTTCTATACGGGCTGTAATTTCCCTGAAGGCAGTACCCGCCTGATTGACAATGGCGGAACCATCTTTGACAAGATGCGGGCTTTCTTCCATCACGACAACCGCCCGCCCGGTATCTTCTTGAATTTCACCAATCAATCCAGCAATCTGCTTGGCGGCTTCCTGTGACTGCTCCGCCAGTTTTCGTACCTCTTCGGCAACAACAGCAAACCCTTTTCCTTGTTCTCCGGCCCGAGCAGCCTCGATGGCAGCGTTTAAAGCCAGCAGGT
>JBOFWE010000024.1:0-13948 GCA_051653465.1 Selenomonadaceae bacterium
ACGATCAGTGCCAGCGAGGAAGAAAAGTAGCGGCTGGCGGTCTCGCTTTTGCCGCGACCGGCTGCTTGTGAGGCCAGTGTCAGTCCGCCGACGGCAATCGTGGTGGTGACGGCCAGCAATATATAGACCAGTGGCAATGTCATGTTAACGGCCGCCAGTCCATCGGCTCCCAGTTTGCGGCCAATAAAAATTCCATCGACGATGATCATAAAGGATGTCAGAAACAGGCCGGCAATGGCGGGAAGAGAATATTCAATCAGTTGAGCCAGACTATTTTTGGTAGAAAAATCATGCATATAAAAACCCCTTTTCGATACAGCTTTTTTTATGCATTGTATCGTTTTTGGGACAAAAGGGCTTCTGAATTTGAGCTTTTTACGAAAAATTTCGGATAGGCAGGCAGATATCGGCTCTGATTCGTCCGTCCGGTTCAACGGCGGAGTGATAGATCTCGAGGCTTGCCCGGTCATCGAGGGAGTAGCGGCAAAAGGGCAGCCACAACAAAAAAAGCTCGTTGAAGGTGAGCATCATTTGGGGCAGGCAGTCATGAAATTCATAGCAGGCGTAGAGCCCGGCTGCAAGCTTTTGCGTATCCGGTCCCACGGCCCCAGGGGCGGCGAGGCACATGTCGTAAATACAGCGATCAGCAGCCGTCAGCAACGGATCGTCATAGGAAATTCCGATGAAATGGGGTGGATTTGTCAACAGTCCCCGTGTGGTGAGGTCCTGACAAAATCCCTCCCAGGCGGCCGGTAGGTCACGGCTGTAGTTGCCGATAAAGCGCTTGTAAATGAGAATCATCGCTGGCAGGTGAAGTAGCTTTATCCGGGAATCAAGAGCAGCGAAAGCAGCTTCACTTTTTTTGAGGCTCGCAACATGGGCAAAGACCCGGGCGAAGGGTTCTGCCTGAAGGGTTTGTCCGCTTTGGCAAAAATCACGGGGCGTAAGGCCGAAATGCTGGCGAAAAGCGACCGCAAAATTTGAGGAACTGTAGCCGGCTGCTGACGCAATCTCCGTTATCGATGGCTGGCGGGCTGTTTTTAACTGAAAGGCGGCTCGTTCGAGCTTCATCCGTTTGATAAAGGCATAGATGCTTTCGCCGACAACCGCTTTGAACAGGCGGTTGAAATGGTATTTTGAAAAGCAGCAATGCTCGGCGATTTCCGTGACGGTCAAGTTTTTGTCCAAATTTTGATAGATATAATTTAAGGCCTGGTTAATGCTCTGCTGGCAGGATGTAATCAAGAGGATACTCCGTTCGGCTGCTTGGCCACGTTTTTGTGGTTAAAGCAACGTTTTTTTCAATTTTAGCTTTTAGTGTAGAAATCGTCAAGGAAAGGAGTGAGTTTTCAGAAAATAGACGGTGCCAAGCAGAATCTCAGACGATTTTCAGAAAAATAGGGTATTCTGCAGATAAATCACATAGAAAGGATATGTTGTGGATGTCAAATTTAGTTGCTCAGTATCAAGAGAAATTGAGTTCTTATCAAAATATAACCAACCAGTTTCAGAATATGTTATCCGTGCTGCTGCAGCAGCAGCCGCTGCACATTCATTCTGTCGTTGGCCGGACCAAGAATAAACAAAGTCTTGTTAAGAAGATTCACAAGGCGGATCACAAATATAAAGAGTTGGAGAATATTACTGATTTATGCGGGCTTCGCATTATCACCTATTATGAAGATGAAGTGGATCAGATTGCCGCGTTTATTCGCGAACATTTTTCGACGGATGAGGATAATTCTGTGGATAAGCGGGAGAAGCTTGACCCAGATCAATTTGGGTATGCTTCGGTACATGTTATTGTCAATTTGCCGATCGATGCTTCGGGGATTAATCCGCGTTCGGGGGAAAGCTGCAAGGTAGAGATTCAGATCAGATCCATGCTGCAGCACGCCTGGGCAGAAATTGAACATGATTTGGAATACAAGAATCCGGCGGGAACCTCGACAGAGGTGCGGCGTCGTTTCAGCCGTCTGGCCGCTTTGCTGGAAATGGCGGACCGGGAATTCAAAGACCTTCGCCAGACGCTGACGGAGGGCGCCATGCCGGCGCTTCGGCCGTGCCTGAATGTAAAAAACAGCTTCAAATTGAAGCAGGCCGGAGCCATGGAGAAGCTGTTGCTGCAGTTTTCACGCGGTGGCTTTGCGGCCGGGGCCGGGCTGCTGATGTTCAATGGAGCGGTTTTGCTTGATCTGTATTTCAATACCAAGATCAGCCATCTGGCCCTGTTGCTGTCGAGTTTTATGATGAGCGTCTGAGACGGAAGCCATCCATAAGGAAAGCGCACAATCCCATTTACTTGGTATTGTGCGCTTTTGTTTATTTTTATTATAAGCAAAGAAAAATAATCTGCTTAGACGAAAAATTATTGAAAAATGAAAAAAACCTTAAGAAAAATTAGATAACTACGATATAAATAGAATGAGAGTGGAGTAACATGGAATTTTATGATTTTAAGCAGGGACGCTTAAAATAGAAAAAAACCAGGGAGGTCCTCCAAATGTCAATGGTGATAAGAAACAATATTTCGGCGCTGCGGATATTGAACATTATGAACCAGCACAGCAGTGCACTAACCAAGAGTATGCTGAGATTGTCCTCGGGAAGGCGGATTAACAGCGCAGCCGATGATCCGTCCGGATATGCGATTTCGCAAAGAATGCAGGTGCAGATCAGGTCCCTTGATCAAGCGGCCCGCAATGCCCAAAATGGTATGAGTCTCTTGAAAGTATCAGAAGGGGCGGTCAGCTCCACCGTCGATATTTTAAAAACACTGAAAGAAAAGGTGTTGAACGCTGCCAATGATACGAATTCAGATGCTGATCGGCGGATTATCCAAAAAGAACTTGACCAGGCGATCGATCAGATCAATGATAATGCCAGTGTAAGCTTCAATGGAAAAACACTGATGGATGGTTCGTTAAATAAACAGATTGGAACGGCAACAACCTCTGTGTTTACGAATCAGAAACTTGGAACGGCAACAATTGCCGGGTCAGCTTTAACTTCGTTGGCAGATCGCAATGGGAATACGCTGGATATCAAGTCAACGGATAAGATTAAAATATCGTTTGTGCAAAATGGGAAAACCTTTACGACTTCATATGATGTCGGGAATACGACGCTGGCGGATATTTTCAGTAATGCGACTTCAGCTGCCGGTATTGCAGGCTATGGCTTTAGTGGAACCCAGCAGGCAGGCTCTTTTATCGGGGTTGATGCAACTGGTGTCAGCACATATACTGCCGATGGGACGAGCGCTTTTTCGGTAGCGGCAGCCAGTTCTGGTGTAACGGGTCAGATTTCTGGCTTTACCATCAGTGTTTCCGGTAAGGATGGCAATATTAAAAAGTCAATCAATGAGAAATTGGATGGATTTAGCGAAAGCATACGGGCTCAAAATAGATCTGGCGATAATGCACTGTCCTTACAGATTGGGACAAAATCAAACCAGTCGATTACGACCGCTTTGACCGATATGAGGGCACAGGCTTTGGGATTACAGGGAACAGACCCGGTAACGGGACTGACGAAAAATATTGATGTCACAACCCGTGAGGGGGCAAATGCTGCAATCAGTGTGTTTGATTCGGCGATAGCAAAAGCTCTTGATGAACAAACGAATATTGGTGCGGTTGAGAGCCGCCTTGACTATACGGTCAGCAATCTGACAACGGCCAGCGAGAACCTGACAGCTGCCGAATCGACGATTGGTGATGTTAATATGGCTAAGGAGATCATGGAATATACGAAGCACAATATATTGATGCAGGCGGCGCAGGCAATGCTTGCCCAGGCAAACCAGTCAAGTATGAGCATACTGAGTCTCTTGAAATAAGCATGGAATGTAAAGGGGCATGATATGGGAAGTGCTTCCCGCGGCTTAACACTAAAGCGTAGCAGCAATCGCTGCTGCGCTTTTTATCGATTTGTCGGAATAATATTTTTACAGCAGCAGGGTTTTGGTTGCAACTATAGAATTAATATTGCAGGAAGTCTTATGGGTCTCTTTAAAAATAATTGTTTGAAAATTTTTAATATTTAATATAATTATTAAAGGAGGGTAATTATGAGTCTGCAAAAAAAATTAACGCTGTACATTCTGCTGATGACAGGCATTTTGCTGCTGGCGGTATGCAGCACAGGGTATTGGAGTTCAAAAAAACAACTGACGGTAGATATTGATGCCAGGATGGCAGCAATAGCAGACCAGCAGGCCCAGCAGATTGATTCCTGGTTGCTGCGCAAAGCCGGAAAAATAAGTGATCTTGCATTTGTCATTGGCAATGTCACACAGCAGGACGTTCCGGCAGCATTTCTGACGCTCGACAAAAACGATAAAAGTATTTCAGATATTTATATCGGCTTTGAATCCGATGGCAAATTTATTCATGGCGAAGGTTCCCCGATGCCCGGAGATTATGACCCGAGAAAACGTGGCTGGTATAAAGAGGCCGTACAGAAAAATGCTTTAGGATTTAGTGAACCCTATGTAGATTTGACGACAAAAAAATATTGTGTCAGCCCGTCTTTGCCAATAAAAGATAGTAATGGCAATTTGCGAGGTGTTGTCGGCGGGGATATTCTGCTCGAAACGCTAAGTGATATGATAAAAAAGAGCAATCTTGATGGTAAAGGGTATGCGTTTATTCTCGATGCCAAGGGAATTATGCTGGCACATCCCGATGAAAAAATGGTGTCAAAGAGTTTGCTGGAAAATGAGCCGTTGAAGAATCTCGCTAAAACAATGCTCGACAGCAAGGATGGCAGTACGACTTATCAGCTTGATGGTGAATCAAAAATGGCGGTATACCGTAAAATTCCCAGCACTGGCTGGATTTTAGGCTTTACGGTACTGGAAAAAGATGTGTATGCGCCGTTGAATAGCCTGCGCAATTTGTATATAGGAATTACGGTTGTGGCATTGTTGTTCATTGTGCTGGCAACCATGATGTTGGCCAAAAAAATTGTGGCTCCAATCAAGGAACTGACTGAGCATGCGAAACAGATTGCCGATGGAAATCTGACCGTGCAGGCCGAAGTTAAGGGCAATGACGAGATTGCTGTTTTGGGGCAAGCCTTTAACCAAATGGGCGAGAACCTGAAAAAACTGATCCAGGAAGTCCAGAATATGGCAGGCTATATGATGACCTCCTCTGGTGATATGCGTAATGCAGCCAAGGAAGCAGGGGATGTATCGGAACAGATTGCGACAACAATTACCGAGATGGCCCAGGATTCAACGAAACAGGCAGAGGGGATTCAGCATAGTGCTGATATGATTGTCGATATGACGACATCGGTAAATATCATCACAAAAAATATAGTTGAATCGAATTCGACCGCAGAAAGTGTAAAATCTTCTGTAAGTACTGGCAGCAATGCGGTTGAGCAGCAGGTCGGGTTGATGGAAAAAAATCAGAAGGCAGCGGAGGGGGTTCAGGCAGCGATCGGGACCTTGTCCGAAAAATCACAAAAAATTGGCCAGATTGTCGAAGTCATTACCGGAATCGCCGGACAGACGAATCTGCTGGCGTTGAATGCGGCAATTGAGGCAGCGAGGGCTGGCGAACACGGCCGAGGGTTTGCTGTTGTTGCTGAAGAAGTACGCAAACTCGCGGAACAAGCAGAACGCTCCAGCCAGGAAATCACCTATTTAATCCGGGAAATTCAGGAAAATACGGATCAGGCAGTCTTGGAAATGAAAAATGGAGTGACCCTGGCCGTGGAACTCGAAAAGGCGGCGAAGATAAGCCATGAATCGCTGATGACGATCAACCAGTCGGTAGGCGAGTTTGTTCGCCAGATACAGCACATCTCGCAAGAGGTAGAGCAGGTAGATCGAAAGGCAGAAGGGGTTTCCAAGGCCATTGGCGATGTGGCGGTAGTTGCCGATAATAATGCGGCGGCAACGGAAGAGGTTGCCGCGGCAACCCAGGAACAGACGGCATCGGTACAGTCAATTGCCCAGGAAGCTAAAAAGCTGGCTGAACAGGCAGAAGTCCTCAACAACATGATCACGAAATTTACGCTTTGATACAAGGGGAAATAGAAATTTAAACATATGCCCGGTCGCTTTTTGACCGGGCATGTGTTTTGTCTGCAGGCGATTATATAACATTTTTTGCATGAAAATAGGCATTATTAGTATTTTAACTGCAGTTGCTGCGGACTATACTTAAGGAGTTCGGGAAAAATAAATACCATATGGTGTAATAAAGGAGAAATAGAGCATGCAGCATGAAGAAAAAGCATTTGCATTGTTTTTATCGGGGTATAATTGTGCCCAGTCTGTATTTGCCGCGTTTGATGATATAACAGGGATAGAAGAGAAGCTGTCTTTGAAATTAGCCGCTTCGTTTGGTGGCGGGATGGGGAAATTGCGCGAGGTCTGTGGCGCTGTCAGCGGCATGTTTATGGTGCTGGGCAGTGTATATGGCTACGATTCTCTGGAAACGGGTCTGAGAGACCAGCACTATGCCAGAGTACAGCTTTTGGCAAAGGCGTTTAGGGAAGAACATCAATGCCTGATTTGCCGCCAGCTGCTTGCCCAACAAAAAAACGCCGGGATTTCGCCTGCAGTGCCGCGAATGGATGATCCCTGTGGTCAATACATAAAAACCGCTGCCCGTCTGCTGGAGGAATATATCAAGCAGCATCCGCGAGCAGATATCGCGTGATTTGCCAGCAGGTTGTCGCAGGTTTTGCAAAGTAGGATAAAATTGAGAGGGGGGCGAGGCACTGTGGGAGATTATGAAAATAAAGTTGTCTTGGTTGCGGGCGGGGCAAACGGGATTGGCCGGGAGATCAGCCAGGCTTTTTTAGCCGCTGGAGCGCGTGTGCTTGTTGCCGATATCGATCCATTAGCAGGCGGGGAATTTGTGGCGGCGAGTAAGCGCCAGCAGAGGACCGCGGGATTTTTTGCAATCGACCTGCGGGAGGCAACGGCGATAAAGACGATGTTTGCTGAGATTGTCAAAGAGTATGAACGCGTGGATATTTTAATAAACAATGCTGGGCGGGGCTGCTTTAAACCCCTGCTCGAGCTTGGTGTCGAGGAATGGGATTCGATTTTACAGCTCAATCTCAGAGCAGCCTTTGTTGCCAGCCAGGAGTTTGCCCGGTATCATGTAAGCGGCAGGCCGGGGCGGATTATCAATATTGCATCTACCCGCTATTTGATGTCGGAACCTGGCGGTGAGGCGTATGCCGCTTCCAAGGGCGGACTTGTTTCTCTGACGCATGCCCTGGCTGTATCATTGGGAAAAGAAAACATTACGGTCAATGCGATCAGCCCTGGCTGGATTGAAACGAAAGCGTATGACGCGCTGGCTGCGACGGACCATGCGCAGCATCCAGCGGGGAGAGTGGGCCGTCCGGAGGATATTGCCCGGGCTTGTTTGTTTTTGGCGGATCCGGCCAGCGGCTTTATTACGGGAGAAAATATCGTCATTGATGGCGGCATGACAAAAAAGATGATATATGAATAAGGCGCAGCATTTCGGGGAAATTGTAAGCAGATAAAACAAGACCATCCGTCAGACGGATGGTCTTGTTTTATCTAGTACGTTTTGATAGATTTGCTGCAGCAGACCGCAGAGTTGGCTGCATTCTTCCGGCGACAGCCCGGCCAGGGCTGCCTGCCGATGCGCCCGGACCGTTTGTTCCAGTTCATCGTAAAGCTTTTGTGCCTTGGGCCTGAGAAATATATATTTTTCCCGTTTGTCCTTTAGGCAGCGACGCTCGATAAGCTCTTTTTTTTCAAGGGCGCTCAGGGTTTTGGAGATAGCAGCTGGTTCAATATTGAGATAGCCGGCTAGTGTTGACTGGGATAAGGCCTCATTGTTTTTTACCAGCTGTAAAATAGTCCATTCGGAGCTGTAAATGCCAAAACCGCAGATTTCGTTGTTCAGCGTTTTGGCAAAAGCACGAGTGGTCTGATGAAGCTGCTGTATCAATTGATGCGAGGGAAAATCCGGATCAGAAAATTTATCCAAAGTAATCACATCCATTCTGATACTATTTTAAGATTCATTTTCTTCAAGTTCAAGTGCTTTTTTTGGCTGGCGCAGAAAATGATGGACAAGGATCAGAAAAATGAACAACACCATGGCTCCAAGCACATATTTGTACATATTAACATAGCCGATGTTTCCGGCAACACCGCCGAGAATCAAAAGACCGCTGCTGGTGCCGATGTCGAGCATATTGTAAAAAGTGGCGCTGGCAGCACTGCGACGGTCGGCGCGAACCACATTAAGCATCCAGGTCATAAGAGCTGGTAGCAGCAAGCCGGCGCCAAGTCCGTAGAGTACGGCTCCGGCTAGTAGAACCGGCAAGGATTTTGCCGAAAGGATTATAATGAGGGCACAAGCATAAAGCAGTCCGCCGGGCAGAATAACCCAAAAAGGACCTTTGAGGTCAAGCAATCGACCGCCGAAGGGGCGGGAAAGAAAAACAAACAAGGTGCCGACGATAAAAAAGCAGCCGGAGTTGGCAATTCCGACCTCGGCTGCCATCAGGGCAATAAAGGTATTGACGCTGCCATAGGCAATGCCGAATAAAATGGTCAGTAAGGCGGGCATACCGGTACCGCGTTCACATAGTTTATTGTAAATTGATGAATGAATAGGTGGTGTCGGCAGATCGGATATGGGTTCTGACGTTGTACAGCTGTGAGCACTTAACACGGCCCCAAAGGTCACTAGAGCAGAAAAAATGCATAGGAACAGTGGACCGAAGTCGGAGAGAAGCGTCAGCCCTGCTGCCGGTGCCAATGCCATGGCAATCGTACTCCCGAGCCCGAGATAGCCAATCCCCTCGCCACGGCGGGCTGCTGGGATGACATCAGCAGCCAGGGCCGCACTAAAGGTAGTGCTGAGGCCGAAACCAAGACCGTGAATGACGCGGGCAGCGATGATTTGTCCGATCGAATTAAAAAAGGCATAAGATAAGGTTGAGAATAACGATAAAAAAAGACCGATATAGAGACAGTTTTTTTTGCCGAAGGCACGAATGCCGGTATCGGTGAACAGGCGGATAAAGATCGCTGAGAAACCGAAGATTCCACTGATTATACCAATCTGCACGCCGTTAGCCCCGATGTTGGCCGCATAAATAGGTAATGTGGGGAGAAGAACATGAAAGCTCGCAAATAGCAGCCCATTTGTTGCAACCAGGGCAATAAAATTTTTAGTCCATAGATTTGTTTTTGACATGATAAACTTCCTTTGCTTAAAAATAAACTTAACTAGTTAATTAAAATATTTTAATTAACTAGTTAAGTTTTATAATATGTAATTATAAGCCTTCTAAAAATTTTGTCAAACAGAATTTTGCGGTGGGGAAGTTTGGTGGCTGCTTTTCAATAAAAAAGCAGAGCGGGCTGTTTGCCCTGCTCTGCTTTAGTTTTTTGTACCGGCAGTTCGCCTTGCCAACAGCTGTTCCAGTCGCAGCTGGTTGTTCTTTTCGATGTAGCGGCGGGCGAATATATGTGGAACCGCTGTGCCGACGGTCATGGCAACAATGATTAAAATGGCTTCAACACCATTTTGTATTGCCGACATCAAGGCAGCCATATCAAGTGTCTTGATGTTGATGATGGCGAACAGCACTCGGTAGAGAAGGACTCCTGGAACCATGGGGATAATCGATGGAATGGTGATGACATGAATCGGCGTATGAAACCAGTGAACAGCCTTTAGGGAAATCAGACTGATCGCAGTTGCACTGATAAAGGCACTTACTGTCTGGCTCAGATCAAGTTCTAAAGCAAAAAAATTGCGCAAACAGATAGAGATAATGCCACCGATTGCTGTTGCTGGCAAGAGCCGCCGGGGAACATTGAAAATAACCGACAAACCGGCAGCCGCAACCGCCGCGGCAAGGGCGTCTGACAGATAGAGACTCGTTGGCATAACATTGAGGGCAGTAAAAATATCAGGAACATTGCCGAGCCGGATCGCGAGAACAATGCCGAAGGTCATGCCGCCGATGATCAGCAGGGTGTTGATAGCCCGCGTTGTGCCGGCGACAATATAATTATTAAGCATGTCATCGACAGAATTGATCAGCGGGATGCCGGGAACGATAAATATGGCACAGGCGATTAACGGATGCCAGGGTGTAGAAGAGATTGAGAAAAACTGTGTGAAGTAAGCGAGTAAAGTAGCTGTAAAAGAAGAAATGGCAATACCGGCATAGGTGTTGATTTCCAGTTTATTGCACAGCCGTCGCAATGAAAAAGCTGGAGCGGCACAAAGTGCGGTGAAGAAAAAAGCAATCCAATCACCGCCAAAGAGTTTACACATTCCCCCACAGGCAAGTCCGGCACAGATGGCGGAAAGAAGTTCTGAATAATGCCGGTTAGCCTCAAGCTTTTGAATTCGGTCAAGCTCAGCCTCGTACATTTCAAGGCTATAGTTCTGCCGAATGGCCCGCCAGGAAAGCTTGCTGACAGCAGAAATTATGGTCATATTGATGCCGTGATGACGGCATTTGCGAAAGCTTGTATAGGAGTGATCATCATCGCTGACGTTAAGCATCAGCGTTGTATACATAATATGAAGATGCATTTTTCCTTCAGGAATTCCCATAAAGGCGGCAGCCCGGGTCATATCACGGACGACACGGTTTGTATCAGCACCGCTTTCCATTAGCAGTTGTCCGGTGTGCAGCAGTAAATGGAGTTTGTAACCGATTCTTGCATAGGGATCCTGCAGTACAGTATGTTCAGGCTGGGTCATGTTCAATCCTCCTCTTTGTCAAAGTTATATCCAGTTGACGTATGCTTTATTTAGGGTACAACGATTATTTCCATAAATCAAATATTAATTTTTAAGGAAAACAATTACTTTTAATTATACATTTTACAAGATCTATGTCTACAATATCAGATAATCATAAATCAGGCGAAAAAGCCAGTAAAATTTCTGTTTTACATAAAAAAAGCATAGGAGTTTGCATGCCTGCGGGGGAATTGGCAAAGAGTAGGGGGAACGATATTTTCTTTGCATAGTTATCCAAAAATTGGTATAGTAAGAATAAACAAAAGCGACAGCGGAAAGAGGGATTAAAGTGGACAGAGTGGACAGATTGAAAAATGTTTCGATTATAAAACAGGCAAATATTTACTTTGAAGGTAAAGTTACAAGCCGCAGTGTTTTTCTGGCAGACGGCGATAAAAAAACACTTGGCATTATGCTGCCTGGCCAATATGAATTTGCCACAGGGGATAAGGAAATTATGGAAATCCTGGCCGGAAGCATGTCGGTCTTGCTGCCGGGCAGTGATGACTGGATTGAAGTGACCGCCGGGCAGAGCTTTGAAGTGGCGGCACAGTCAAAATTCAAACTGGTTGTGCATACGGTTGCTGATTATTGCTGTTCTTATATAAAAGAGTAGCATTAAAAGATAAAATTCCCTAATTCCTAATTGTTATTGAAAATACCCTCAGTTTCAGGGAACGTTTCTGCCGGATGATTAAAAGATAAAAATGATCAAAGGAGAAAAGGGGTGTGGGATATGGATAATGAAATGACGGAAGAACAAAAAGAACTTGTTGAACAGGGCGAGCTTATTGTTTTGGAATACGCAAAAAAAGTGGAGGATTCTATTGCCAACTACAGTGCGGTTAATGAATACTTTGGCCAGCATTTTGAAAGTATCGTGCCGGCACTTGTTGTGGCCTGGGATACGGCGCCAACCAAGGAACTGCAGGACAGTATTTGTAAGACGGAGATTGTGCAGAAAGTATCGACGCCAACGACCATCACTATTTTTTATCTGCTGACGTTTGCCAAACTTAGAATAACGGTAATGAAAATTTTTGTCCGCTTCAAGTACGACAAAGGAGCCGATGGAGAGGTTATTGATGGAAAAACGGGATTAATGAATGATACGTTTTTCATTGTTGGGATTGAACCTTTTGGTGTTGAGCCGTTAACCGGGGAGGCCCGTAAGGCGTTCGATGTCAGTGATAATTCTCCTTTGATTTAAATTTTGCTGGTAAAAATACTATTTGATATGCCTGCCCTCTGTGTTGGAGCTGAAGCTCTGCCACGGAGGGTGCTTTATTTCACGGATCATGTGTCACCCTTACATATTGTTTGTCAACCATATATACCGTATTAGTTTACAATTGACTTAATAAGAAAATTATTTTATAATCCAGAAAGAAGTAAAGAATATAAAATAAGCCTAGTTGCTTATAAAATGAATTGTAAACATATAGAATAGGTCGTGATTGACAATGCTTTACAGTATAAAAATGCGATCAGCACAGCAGTTGGCGTCTGGCCCGCGGCATATTTCCGGAGCTGAACGGATTGTCAACAAAGATAAGGTCGATAAAACCACGCTGGCGATGATAGAGCGGGCCTTTGCGCATGAACGCGGGCAGGCAGATTTTATCAATATAAAAATCGAAGTCGTAGCTCCGGAAAAAATTGTGCAGGTATCACAGCTGCCGGTGTACACTTTGTCAGCCAAAGACCGGCAGCAGGCTGAGCAGGTTGCTCTGGCAACGCTGCAGGAGGCTGGAATATGTCAGGCCGCGGCGCAAAAAGGCTGGGCGGCACTTAAGGCGCTTGCCGACAGCATGCATGGCGCGATGATTCTTTCGGCTCTGACCGGTGAGCGGCTGGATGATATGGGAGCGCGTGGTGTTCGTGTGAGCAGTATGGATGTTATGGATGCCGATGGATATGAGACAAGGCTTGCCGGTCACGGACTGACAGATATTCATGTGCGGGAGGCTTTGGTGCTAGCCTCAAAGGTACAAGCAGCACCGGGAGTGCTCGCTGAACTTTGCTGGTCAGATGATCCGAGCTATACAACAGGCTATGTAGCTGATCACAAGGGGTATTATCGTGTACCCAATATAAAGGAAGCTGGCGTCGCGATTGGCGGACGGGCTTTCTTTGTGAGTCCACAAACGGATATCAGCGAGCTGGTCCACTATCTGCAAAGCCAACCGGTATTGGTTAGACAGCAGCTGCCAGTGGAGGAAATCTCATGCAGAAAATAAAGCAGATGGAAGAGATTTGTCGAGGACTTGATCTCCAGTCGTCCCTGCGACAGCGCCGTCAGAGTGATCCGGCTACGGCCGCTGTACAGCGTATAGATGGCAGGGAATACATGTTGCTATCTTCGAATAATTATCTGGGATTGACGCATCATCCGGAAGTGATAGCAGCAGCAGCTGCTGCCGCCGAGCGATATGGAACAGGATCAGGCGGTGCCAGGCTGACGAGCGGTAGTCATCCGCTGTATTCTAGTCTGGAACGCAGTTTGGCGGAGTTTAAGCAGGCCGAAGATGCTTTGATTTTTGGAACTGGCTATATGGCAAATATTGGAACTGTTAGTGCCTTGGCCGATCGTGAACAGGATTGCATTTTCAGTGATGCCTTGAATCATGCCAGCCTTATTGATGGTTGTAGGTTAGCAAAAGCAAAAACAGTGGTATACCCGCATGCAAATATGTCTCGCCTGCAGCAGTTGTTGCAGCAGACTCCTTGCAGCGGACAGCGCTTTATCCTTACCGATGGAGTATTCAGTATGGACGGGGATATCGCTCCCTTGGAGGAGATTGTCTATCTGGCTTTGAAATACGACTGCCTGGTCATGGTGGATGACGCTCATGCTACGGGCGTCATCGGGAAGGCTGGAGAGGGGACGAGTGCCTATTACGGTTTGAAAGGCCAGGTTGCAGTTGAGCTTGGCACGCTCAGTAAATCATTGGCATCAGAGGGCGGCTTTGTTGCCGGTAGTAAGCTGTTGATTACATACCTTGTCAATCGTGCCCGTAGCTTTGTTTTTTCGACGGCCCTATCGGCACCGGTTATTGCGGCTGGTGCTGCGGCCCTGTCTGTACTGCGGCGGGAACCGGAGCGGGTTTCGCAGCTTCAGCGCAAGGCAGAACTGGTTAAGAAGATATTGCTCCAGG
>JBOFWE010000025.1:0-13911 GCA_051653465.1 Selenomonadaceae bacterium
GCCGGGCAATATCCCAGGCCTTGGAATTGCGGACATCCGGACAGTTTTCCTTATAGCTGACTCCCAGAATATAAATTTTTGCCTGTTGCATATTGCAGCCTGCCTGCAACAGCTTCTTGACAATGGCTTCTGCCACATAAAACCCCATTTCATCATTGATCTTGCGGGCACCAGTGACCAACGGCGAATGATAGCCCAGCATTTCCGCCTTATAAATAAAGTACCAGGGATCAACACCAATGCAGTGCCCTCCGACAAGCCCCGGGGTAAACTTCAGCGCATTCCATTTTGTATTCATCGCCTCCAGAACAGCCCCGGTCGAAATTCCCAGCCGGGCGCAAAACATTGCCATTTCATTCATAAAAGCAATATTGACATCGCGCTGTGTGTTTTCTACCAGCTTGGCTGTTTCGGCAACCTTTATATTGGCCGTCGGATACACCCCCGCCGTGATGATTTCATTGTACACGGCACTTATCTCAGCAAGCGTGCGATCATCGACAGCCGCAACGAGCTTTTTGATATTTTCCAGCCGATGCTCCAGATCCCCGGGATTGATTCGTTCCGGAGAATAACCGGCACTGAATGATGTCCCGCATTGAAGCCCGCACGTCTTTTCGATCAGCGGCAAACAAATCTCTTCCGTAACTCCCGGGTATACAGTAGACTCAAACACGATAATTGACCCGGGGGAAAGATTCTCTCCGACAAGGCGGCAGGCGGAAAGCAGTGGCAGCAGATCCGGCGTCTTATCGGCATGAATCGGCGTCGGAACGGCGATAATAATAAAGGCGGCCCGCCGCAGCACTGCCGGATCGGCGGTGAATTCCACCGGAGAAGCTTCTACCCGCTGATTGCCGACCTCATGCGTCGGGTCAAGGCCTTCCCGGTACAGGGCAACTTTCCGTTCATTGATGTCAAAACCAATGGTTTTAAATTTCTCGCCAAAGGCGACTGCCAGCGGGAGTCCAACATACCCCAGTCCGACAACAGCCAGCGAAGCTTCTTTTTTTTGCAGCCGTTCGAGCATTTTCATAAAAACACCTCACCACGATGCTGAAAAATAATAGACCAGATCAATCCACAGTGTCCGGCTGTGTTCATTCGTTGTTTTATCCTTTATATCATAATACTCAACATCCGTCACAAGATTTTCCCGGACTGCGCGGCTGTAGCCAACACCATAGCCCTTGAATCCGTCGAAATAGTCCGCCAGGCCATACATGGTATGCGCAATATAGGTCCCTGCTGCCTGGTTATAGTATTTGACCCAGCCACGCTGCGTACCGGCAACCCAGGGTTTGAGCTCTCCCTTGGCCAGCGTCAGCACATAGCCGTCGCCGCCGTCAAGCGTCGAATGCAGATACATCGCCCCAAGGCTGAAGTTTTCAAACTGGTAGGTCCCGCCAAAGTTCATAATGGTATTGTTACCGCCCACATCGAGATCAAACCGATGAATCCCGGCATCCAGACTGTAGTCATAATCATCATAATGGGCCGTCCACAAAAAGCTACTGTCAAAATAATCGGACCGCCCCGTGGCAAACGTGTACTGCACCGGTCCCGGCACAAAAACCCGGACTCCGTCATAGCGACTGTCATAAATATTGCCATCGCCAAGCAGATAGCCAAAGGACCCGGCCGTCCAGCGAGTCACCCCGATATCGCCATCAAGATAGCCGCGTTCAACGCCGATGGTTCCACTTTTATCTGAATCGCCCTTCAGTGTACGGTCACTTTCCGTCATCGTATGCGCATGCCAGTTGTTATCTATATTATAGTCATAATATACCCGGGCCCGCAGTCGGCTGTCATCGAAATTTACCCGCCGGTCGCCGCTGTTGGTCACATAATGATAGCGGACCGTCCCGGCAATCTTCAGGCGCTTATCGATGGCAGGTCGCTGCGGCGACGCACCGGCCCGGCTTCGCTGATACAGCTGCTCCGTCTTAAAAAATCCCAACGCATCGAGTTCCGGCGTCAGTTCCTGCTCAAGCTTTTTGAGCAACTGCTCTTCCTTGGTCCAATCCGTTCTGGGGCGGAGCACCGGAGGCTGCTCCTCTGCTGTCATCGCCGCAGCCTGCAGTTTGCCATCGAGCTGCCATTTTTGAAGCCGGGCCGCCGCCTTAGCTGTTTCTGCAGCTGCCTGGGTACGTGAGAAATCTCCTGCGGCATAGGCACCTTTTCCCGTTCGCGGTAAAAGTCCCTGCGCCGATAATTCATCAAGAGCCGCCAAAGCCCACGCCGGAGCTGCGGCCACCACCTGCTGCTGTTCAGCGGCCTGCGCCGAGGCACAAAATACTACACTGGCAGTAACCACCGCTGCACTTGTCAATAAAAATTTGCTGTTCAAAAGCTTCACTCCCTAAGGCATAATAGGTGCAGCCAAGCTGCCCTGCTGCGTGTAATGATGAAACAAAAAAAGATATATAGTATCCGAGAGCAAAGCATAGATTGAATATTGTGAAATATTTTCCCATACGTATTCTGCGTCTTCGAAAATCTGTATATCTTTTCAAAACTATTTATTTTATTAAAGACTCCCGGAAGAGCATGCTCTTCCGGGAATCATATTTTATGCCTGCATGCTTTGTCGGCATTTTACAAAATCAATCTTTTCCAGCAGCTCTAACGGATGTGACAACAGTAACTCAGCTCCATTGGCTTCAAGTTCTGCCTGGTCTCTGAATCCCCACAAGACACCCACTGGCAGCATCCCGGCATTTACCGCCGTTTGCATATCGACTCCGGAATCCCCAACATAGGCAATTTCCTCCGGCCGAATGCCCATCCGACCTGCAATCGCCAGTACTTTGGCCGGGTCAGGTTTACGCGGCAACCCCGGTTCATCGCCGATAACCTCGCTAAATGTATTTTCCTCAAACAAAATTCCGACAATCATATGGGCTGCTTCCTTGTGCTTATTGGTGCAGACAGCCAAAGGAATTTCCTCCGCCCGCAGTTCTTTTAAAAGGTCGAGCACGCCTTGATAGGAGCGCGTTTTCTCCAAAAATCGGCCCTCGTAAATCTTTTTATAATAAGCCAGGCCCGCATTGATGCGGTATTCATCTGTGCCCGGCGGCATACAGCGTTCAATCAGCTTTTTAGAGCCATCGCCCACCATCATGCGATAGGACTCTACCGGATGGGTCGGATAGTTATAATGTTCAAGCATTGTATTCGCACTTTCTGCCAGATCCACCAGAGAATCTACTAATGTTCCATCTAAATCAAAAATAGCCGCTTTATATTGCATGGTTTCCTCCTGATATTTTCCCTTAACTCTTATTATTGCTTTCGCTAAAATCTGTAAAAATCCTGCCGTTTTTTCCGATTAAAGGATTTTTATTCACATTTATGCAGCCGCAGAACAATCCATCATCGGTTCTCGGCCTTTACTTCGACTCTGCTTCATCAACAAAATATTGGTAGGCATCCACTACATCGAGAAAGGCCCCATCAAAACCGGCCTGGAGGATCTGGTCCAAAGTCGAAGAATCCGATCCATACAATAGCTGCTGCCAGCCGATTTGCCAATATTTCACCTTGTAATTGCCCTGCCAGTCTTTGTTTTCCATTTCCAGCCATTCCGGCGGCAGCGCCTCCCATTGACGCTGCCAGTAAGGCCGATAATCCTCGGCCTCGCCCACACTCATATAAGCAACGACAAGCCGGCGTGCCCCGCCCGGCTTGTGCTGGAGCTGCCGCACCTCCGCCACGCTCAAAAACTCCCCATTATACATGGGATCAATGATCAGCAGATCATAATTGCTCTGTGAAAGCGCCGCCAGGTAGTTGCTTTTATCGGCAAAAAGTTCCGGATTGAGCAGCACCAGAAAATTTTTAGCAGCCGCCAGCGTATTTATGGCATCCTGGTTTTCGCCAGAAACTGTTCCTAGGGGAATTTTATTGAGAGCGCGCCGCTCGGCCGCATAGTTGATAAAGCCTTGCGCACCACTTTGCCGATAGGAACTGTCCCGGTGCTTTTTTAATTGACAGTAATCAATGTTGAATACCGGCACTTTGGCTGCCCACGGCTGGCGCAGCTGAGCAAGCATGGCCTGCTGCACCGCCCGCGGGGTTGCTGTATCGTCCTTCATCTCCCAGCCATAGGAAAATTCCTCCAGAACAATCCCGTCAATGCTTTGCAGCATTCGCGCAGCCAGAGCCGGATCCGATCCGTCTTCATTTGCATAGAGTCCCAGCCCATTATTTGTAAGCAAATTAAACCCCGGCTGTTTCTGCTGGGCATAACTATGCAGCTGGCTTATCAGCTCCACCATAGCCGTTTTAGGGTCTACCGCTGGCTTTTCAGCACTCACCGGCATGCTTGAAAAAACAAGCAGGCAGGTAAACATACCAAGGATCAGCATTCTTTTTTTCATAACAAAAAGCTCCTTACACCTTTGGTTTTACAAACTTTTGCTCAGCTGCAAGCTGATATTCGTTCCCTGATAATCCCCGCCTGTTTCCTGATTTAAGAAATAACGCTCCAAACCCAATGACAATTGAATGTCACTGGCGGTCTGCCAGTCGTAACCTAAAAAAACACTGCGCCGACCAGAAGCTGACGCCACCTGGTCAAGCAGCGGATCATAGAGACTGCCCCGGGCACTCATGCCATTTAGCAGTATCCGCCAGCGCTGCGCCGCATTGATTTGGTGGGTAAAGCCGATGCCATAATAATGCCGCTTCGTCGCATCATTCGGCCCGGGCTGCGGCAGCACGTAGTCAACAGCCCCGGTAAATTTGTATTTATAGTAAAGCTGCCACGAGTCCTTCGCCGTAAGCTTATGGCTCCAGTAAACCCCAAGTTCCCACTCGTCCCCTTGCGTGTAGCGCAGCGTGTCTTCCAGGGACTGTCCATACGAGGTATGCTGCCCTTCCAGGGACCACTGTTCTTTTTCCCCCAGATGCTGGTATTGCAGGGACTGATTCCAGGTATTGCCCGGATGCATTACCGCCGCCGGAAAATCACCGCTGTAATTGTAGCTGGAACGCCAGCCATATATAGAAGCCAGCGTCCAGCTGTCCTGCTGGTTCAGTTTCTTCGTCACGCTGACCTGCGGCAGCCAGTTGACGCCTTCACCCAGCCGTGCATAAGGGGCCAGATCATCCGGCACGGCAGCCGCATTGTAAAGACGGGAATTTCCCGTAGGCAGATTTACTGCAAGGCCCCAGCGCACATCGTAAAGCGCCTTGCGGTTGGTCTGTCCGACACTAAGCGTCGTATCAGTCCAGCCGCTGCTGTCACCAGCCGGCATCCCAAGCGCTGACGAAACATGCGCTGTGTGCAGGCTGATGTCAAAGGCTTTGTCACGCAGCGAAAAATCCGTCGTATAGACCTGCTGATGCCCGGACTGCCCGCTGCCTTTCCAGGAATAATATTGCAGGGCTGTTTCAAACGAAGTCCCGTCGCCCCAATGATCGACCGATTGCTGAAGTTTTACTGCCTCTTTCTTAGCGCTCTGGTGCTCCTCAGCCGCCGTGTTTAGCTGGGCCTGGGCTTCAGTGAAGGTTTCCTGACGGTCCTTCACTGAAGCGGTCAGATCTTCTTGCTGGAGGACAAGCTCCTGATGTTCTTCCTCAAGGTCGCCCAGGGTTTCACGGGCCTGGCTTTCCTCGTCCTCCGCTTCGGCCTGCTGCTGCTGCAGTTCATCGAGATGCTCCGCGGCGGCCTCGGCGGCTGCCGAGCGATCCTCCGCTTCGGCCTCCGCCGCGCTCACACGTCCCTGATAACGTTCATTGACCTCGGCTTCATAGTCCGCATAACGCTGGTTTTCCATCGCATCAATTTTTTGATCAATCTCCTCCAGGCGCTCCTGCGCATAATGTATGCTCTCAAGTGCCTGCGCAATCATTTTGGCCCGCATTTCATCATCTTTTGCCTGATAAGCCGCCAGCTGTGCTTCATATTCCCTGCCCAGCGAATCGGCCTGCAGCTGTGATTGTTCAGCTGCCAGCTGCGCCTGCTGTGCCTGCGGCAAAAAAGCCGCGGTTTCCTGCTGACGCAAAATCGCGTTCTGGGTCTTGGCGGCCGCATCGACGCGAGCTCTCGTCAGCGCCGTTTCAGCGATTGCCAGTTCCTTAGCCGCTGCCGCCAGCTCTTTTTTAGCGGCATCGAGCTCGGCCTCCGCCCCGCTGCAGTCTTTTGCGGCCGCGGCGGCATTTTTTTCAGCCTCTGCCAGATACTTTTCGGCCAGCCGCCAATTTTCTAAAGCCTCTTCATAAGCCTTGCGGTCTGCCACCGCTGTTTCCAGCTGACGCAGCTGCTGCCAGGCGTCCTGCACATCATCCGGAGCTCCGGCAGCTGCCGGCGTCAGCGGCAATGCCAGCAGCGTACAGGCTGATAATATCATATATCTTTTCAACATATTGCAGTTTCCTCTCTTCAAGCTGACATTATGAGCCTTCATGATCGCCATCCTCATAAAGCCAGGCTGTTATTCGAGCCAGGGGACCAGATGGCGGCCGGAAAAACACGGGACGTGAGCAAAATACATAGTAATTGATCCGTCGGCAAAAGTAATCAAGCCGCCACAGGGATACGAGAAAAGCCAGGGCTGCTGCCAGGAAAAAGGTAAAGCCATAGGTCTGCTCGCCCCAGAAAAATCCCAGCAGGCCAAAGACAAAATTGGCGGCAAAGAATACCCCAACAATCAGCAGCACGCCAAACTGGTCCTCAAAATACAGCAACAGCGTGTAGATAACCTGTACAATTCCGGTAAAAAAGGCGCCGAGAACAATCAGGTTGTACAAATCCAGTGATGCGTACGACAAACCGGCCAGCGGTAAAAAATAATTCCCCAGGGCAAGAAAAATCAGGGTAAATACCAGCTGAAACTCCATGATATTGCGCAGTTCAAACCAGACTGCATGCAGCAGATCTTCCCGGGCATCCTCAATTTCCTTGAAATTCCCCTTGTCGGTAATATAGGAGAAATAGGCCGCGTATTTTTCATAAAAATGCAGCTCCATCGAGACAACAAACATCATCATAACCGGCACAATTGACAAAAACGCATAAAAGGTTGCCACATCATACATCGGTGCATACGTATAGGTCGAAACGACATCAACGGCAAAAGTTCCCTGCCAGATGATGAAGTTTGGCAAATAAACCGAAAGGATATAAAACAGTCCAATGCCAAAGAGGCGCTTATGCTGTTCAAAGTATGGCAAAAAGAGAAAATTTCGTCCGCTGGCCCGCCCGCCAAAATACCGGCGAATATAGAAGAAAAACATCATGATGATACAGGCATCGCCTATATTCATCGCCAGCAGGGCTCCGGTCGCCGGCGCCATAATCTTCGTCTTAATCACCAGAAAGGTCAAGAGGATGCTTAGGCCAACCCCGCCGGCATAGGTGTAGAGCAACCCGCGGTAATCCTTGACCGCTGTCAGATACGTTCCCTGTATCCAGATAATCAACAGCTCCAGATAAAATGTATAGGTACACAGCTTGGTCAGCAGATCAAGGGGCTTATCCCATAAGAATGCTCCCGCTAAAATAGCCCCTACGGCCAGGACAAGGGAAAGAATCCCATACAGTGAGGCGATGATATCGCGATGATTCCCCGTATAGAGCTGATCCGCCAGATAACGCGTAATGACCAGCACAAATCCACTGGCGATGATATTGGAAAAAACAAAGGGATAGATCACCGACGCCGTGTAAAGCTGCAGCTCGGTATAATCCACCTCATACAGGCGAAACATCAGCTGAATCGCCAGTACCATCCCCGTCATCAGGGCAAACGGTCCCGCCGTGACAATGGCCGAATAGCTGTAGGCCTTTACATAGCCGGAAGCACTCCTGTCATTAAAAAGCTTTTTTAATTCAAATCCAATTCCTGCCATTTATCTTTGCCCCGCTTCCTCTGCATAAATCTCCCGGTAAGCTGTTATAAAACGCTCGTAGGTATACAGTGCGGCAATGCGCCGCCAGCCGTTTTCCGCCAGTTTACATCGCCGCGAAAAATCACGGGCGAGCTTTATGATTTCGCCGGCCATTGCCTCATAATCCATTGCCGGAACAATGGCACCGGCCGGACCGAAGCCATCTTCGCCATTGCCGTAGAGCACTTCACGGCAGCAGCCCACATCCGTTGCTACAAACGGACGCCGGCTGGCCAGGCCCTCAAGAATGGCGAGCGGCTGCCCCTCACTGATGCTCGACAAGACCAGAATATCCATTTTCCCGTAATATTGGGCCACATCGACCGAGCCGGTAAATTCGACATCGGCGAGCTGCAGCGTCTCCACGGTCTGCCGGCAGATTTCATAATACTCGGGATCCTCATCATATTGCCCCATAATTTTAAGCTGCATATCGGGAATAGCCTGCTTCACAAGGAAAAAGGCTCGCAGCAGCGTCACAATATCCTTGATCGGAACCACGCGCACAACGGCGCCAAGGCATAATGGACCGTCATGCAACTGCGGCGGTTCTATATGTGCGAAACGTTCCAGGTGGATGCCGTTTGGCACCACCCGGATTTTTTCCGGCGCGCAGCCAAGGCTTCGTTCCGTCTCGGCATTTTTTTCAAACAGCGTAAATACCCTGCCGGCGTTTTGATAGGAGAGCCGGGCCAGACTGTAAAAGTATTGTATCCAGACCGATTTAAAGTCCCCCTGCGCCCAGCTGCATTTTATGATTTCCTCCTCGCGTTCACGCGAATATATCCCATGCTCCGTGATGATAAACGGCTTTTTATAGACCGTAGCGGCAATGCCGCCGAGAATTCCGCAATAGCCGGTAGCCACACTGTGATAGACATCGGCTGCCGGCAGCTCCTGCTGCAGCAGGTAAAATAACGGCAGCAGCATGGAGCGAATCGTCCAGAAGAAATCCGTAAACGGCAGATAATTGTATTTTTCACTGTAAGCACTCTGAATCACATCAAAAAAATCAAAGCTCATAAAAATTTCCAGCGGATCACTTTTTTTCCCCTGCCGGCAAAAGATATCCAGCAGGCAGTTCAAATTTATATCCGCCGTGCCGCAGATCAGGTTCTTCAGGCAGAGACGCTCCGCTGCCGTCAGATGATGACTCTTCATCCCCGGGGACCGCAGCTTGAGTATGCTGTCGAGAAACACCTCATGGATTTCTACCAGATTTTCCGGTATTTTGCATTTGAATTTCCCGCGGTCCTTTTCCTCCGCCCCGATAGCGTAAACAATAAACTCATGCTCCGGCATGCCTTCAATCAGCATCCGGATCCAGGATGATACCCCGCCGACAACATAGGGGTACGAGCCTTCCGTAAGCAGACAAATTCTCATGGCGCTTCCCCTCCTTGCAGCTGAATTTCGGCTTCGGGAGCATGCAGCCTTACCAAATATACCCCGTCGTCAATTTCTTCCACTGTACAGCCCTTAGTCCCCTCAATGTCCTTGTCACTATGCAGCACAAAGCAGACAGCCCCGCGGTAATTCCAGGCATAAATATGCAGAATCCCGTCCGTTTCGACTATGCGGTAATCGAGATTAAAATAATCCTTCAGATACTCCATACCCTCGGACGCCGTGCAGGGGCGCAGCCAGCTGTAATTTTCATGAATCTCCCGCAGCATAGCATCAAAGCTCTTTTCCATCTCGCTCCAGGTCAGATCCTTGCTCTCTTCATAAAAAAGCTCATCCGGATGGACAAAATGTGAAAATATCCCTTTGGCATTGAGTACATTCATCATTTCCCATTTCATCCCCGGCTTCATGATATAGCCCGAAGAAACACGCGGCATTTCAAAGGTGCCATCCTCATTTTGGGCAAACTCCTGGTAATAGCAGCGATCCTCGGTCAGCCCGTTATACAACGAAGCGTAGATTTTCATTTCCGGAAAGGCTTCCTTTACGGCCTCTTTTCCCTCGGGACTCAGGATATTGGACGGCGGCACATAGGTCCTGAAATCATATTTCGGGTAGACCTCCTTGACATAACGCCGCAGCTCCTGCATGGCCATAACCATGTCCTCTTTTTTCGCCCACGGAGAATACCCAAGATTATCCTGGTTATAACCGGCCGGGGCCAGCGGCTGATGGTTATAACCATGCAGACCCAGCTCGCCGCCGGACTTCAACAGTTCCCGCCCATAGACAATTAAATTGTCGCGCGACTTGCGGTCCTTAAACGGCTCGAGCGGCGGGGTTACATTATTTCCATACGATTCAATAATCAGCCCCGTGTATTTGACATCGTATTTTGCCGCGGCCGACAGCATCATCGGCCACCAGACCTCGCGGAAAAATTCGGCCGTACTGAGCTGAAGTTCCTCATATATTTTGGAAAAGTTCCCCTCCGGCTGCGGAGCCGGGAAATCATCAATAAAAAAGAGCTTGATGGCAGCAACCGGATAAATATAATCGTCCTTCACCCGGCTTAAAGCTGCCGTCAGAAGGCCGCGATTGATCTTATCATAGAGGCCAAGGCCGTTATAGACAATATATTTCCCCCGGCCTGATTTGTTTTCCCATAATAATGGAACATCACTTTCTGATGTCATATGAACTTTCGCTGTGTCAGCCAGAGTAACAAAATTGGCATTCGTCTGATATGACTTGCCATTCAAGGTAAAGCCCTGGCCGCCAAACAAGAAATTCGTCAGCATCTTGATCCCATCGGTATTGATCTCGCTGCCAAGGGAAGTAATCCCGAGCTCTGAAACAAATGCATTGCTGACAGGCCCCGGCACAATTCGCTCCATAAAGACGGCCGTGCCACCGTTTCTTACATAGTCTTCCACATAGGGCAAAGCCACCGCCTGCTCAAGATTACCGGCAGCCAGCAGTACCCCGTCGTATTTTTCCTGCGGATCGATTGCCGCCGACAGCGGCAGAACCTGCACGCTTTTCTTTTGTTGTTCAATCAGTTCTACCGTCTTGTATTTTAAAAATACGCTGCGCACACTGGTCGGATCATAGAGCAGTAAAAACCGGTCCTTGGCCAGAGAATCCTTATCCTGCATGCTGAGCTGCAGCGGATACTGCGCCAGCGCCTGAGGATTTGTATTGGCACTGAGGCGGACAAAACCATCCGTCCGGTTGTACTGAAAGAATAAGCCCAGCAAAAAGACAAGGCCAAAAACTGCGATTATATTTTTTCTATACATCTTGTGCTCCTTTATCCCAAAAGCGAATGACCCGCAATGCCTCAATCGTCAGCTTTATCGGACTGGCCTTGAGCTCGGCTATTTTTTGCTGCAGTTTTTCATAATCACGCAGCGAAACATAGAGCTCGATCCAAAGAAGATAGGGCTCCTCAAGCGCCGGAAATTTCTGCTGATAAGCACCGCAGTGCTCCACCGCCGCATCATACCGGGCAAGCGCAAATTCTGTCTTTATCAGCTCCCGGTAGACCTTGGGCAGCTGATCCCCAAGACTGAGCCGCTTGCTCAGCGCCTCACAATAACGCTGCTGACGGCTTTGCTGCGACACGGCATCAAGAAAGCCAATTGACAAATACGCAGCCAGAACCTCCGTATATTTCTTCCACACAGCTGTATTATTGGCAAACTTGCCCTGCTGCAGCCACTTTTCAATTTTAAACAGTTCCATCTCCAGGCTCTCAATCTGTGTTGTCACCATCGAAACCGCGTAATGCGATATTTCACGGTCTTCATTTTGAATGGCCTGCCGGACAATCGCCTGATTATGCAGGCTGTTCTGCTTGATGGCATTGGTAAAAAAAGCGCGCTTTTGTTCGCTGTCCTCGACAAGAAGGGCATCATTGAGTGACATGACTTCCGTATTATAGCGGGAAAGACCACTGAGCTGGGGCCGTTCATGCCGATTTTTTTCTGCTGCCTCAGTCTCCCCTTTCCCCCTAAAATGCAGCAGCAGTTTAACGCCGACCAAGGATAAAACACCAAAAAAAGGCAGCAAAAAAGCCAGCAGCGTCTCACATATATTCTGTGAGCGGCTTTCTTTTGCCTTATTCCAGCTGTAAAAGGCAAAGGTCATCACTGCATGCAAGAGCAGCAGTCCTGAAAACACTACCCATTCATTCATGACAGACCTCCGCTACGACAGCGGTCTCAACCCCAGCCCCGCTCAGGCGCTGGCGGACTTGTTCAACGATGGCCTGGTTTATATCAAGCAGCAGAATATAAATATCCCCTTCATATTCACCGATAAAATCCTCGGTCCTGACGACGCCCGCCAGTTTCCGGTCAAGGGCCTCCGGCTCCTGGGCCGCCGTTATCCGCAGATAGGCTGCCTGCGCCGAATTATTCAACACCTGCTGACGCCGCCTTACCTCCCGGCAGATTTTTATAAATTCCTCCTGGCGAATAATCCGCGTATTTTCTATGTATTTGCGGCTTTGAATTCCTTCTTCATACTGATAAGCCTTCCCCAGTGCCGATGCAATCAGGCGGGCCGTGACCGCCAGCAGATTCTGCTGCGACAGGTTCCATTTTTCAAAATCCAGATCAAAGATCTGAATGACCGCAATTACCTTGTTTTGAAAAACAACCGGCGCCGCCAAATCCGGCAGTCCCTCTTCAAGTTTTTTGTTGACGAAAATGCTCTGCTTTGCCATCAGCTCCTGCAGATAAGGAAATTCTTCTATTTTCAGTGAGCGGGCCAGCTCGGAAATTTTCTCGCCGCGACGAACCTTTTGCCGCAGATAATAGGCATTCTTGCCGACAATATAGATAGCGACCTGCTCGGCATTTAACAGTTCCGCGGTAACTTCTGCCGCCTGGGTATAGACATCCTCCAGCTCGACGCTGTCGAGTTTCTTTATAATCTGATAGGCCCGGCCAATGCTGTCATCGGAATTGACAATCTGATGGTAGAGTTTATTTTTGATCTTGATATTTTCACTGTACATATCCTCAAGAAATTCATACCGTTCCTGTGCCCGCTGATTGCGATACTCCATGTTTGCAATAGTACGATTTTTGCTGTCCGTCGTATAGCCGGTAAAAACCGCCACAAACAGATAGGAGGCGAAATGCAGCATATGCTGGGGCAGGTACAACAAGCCGACAATATCGGCTCCATGCAACAAGAAGCTGTAAATGAGCAAGCCCATTGATAACAGGGCGGCCGGCATTGACTGGCGCTTGCCGTATAAAAGGCCCATTGCCGCTATGTAGACATAATTAAAGTCAAGCCCGATTGTCGCGTTGACGACAGAGCCCTCCTGCCGGTGCATGATGAATACCATGGCTAAAAACAGCAGGCTGTTTTCAAAATACGGCCGAATCCTGGCTATGATCTGCCGGCGCCGGGCAGCGGATTTTTCCCGTTGCGTCTCAATTTCAAGCTGCTTGCCGCGTGATTTATACCAAATATAGGTGGAACGCAAGCCATCCTCGAGGGTACGCTTGATGCTCCAGCCAAGTTCCTGGCAGCAGCGGCTGTTGTCAAGGGTTGCCTGCTGAAACGAGCCGTTTTTTTTCTTATTCACCTTTACCGGCGGCATCGTAGCAAACCCTGAACAGATTTCCAGCAACTGCTTATAGGAAACCGGCTCCGCCGAGGATATATTGAGCACATCCCCCTGGTAGCCCCGTTCTGCCGCCCGGTAAACCGCATAGGCCGCATCCTCAACATAGATAAAATCACGGGTCTGCTGCAGACTGCCTGCAACCTCAATGGTCCTGCCAGTCAGAATATCATGCAGCAGATCGGCAATTACGCCGTGCCCAAAAAGCTGTCCCGGCCCGTAAACACTGGAGAAACGCAAAATGGTAATATCTGTACCATACATAGATTTCCAGTGCTTGGCAAATTCTTCGTTGGCACTTTTCTGCAGCGCCTGTGATGTCATCGGTCTTGCTGCTACGCTTTCCCCTGCATCCGTAAGCGAGCGATCCACCACTGCACCCACCGAGTAAAGGAAAAATTTTTTCACAGCGTATTTTTTTGCCAGCATCAACATATGTGACAAGCCCAGAAAGTTAG
>JBOFWE010000026.1:0-1637 GCA_051653465.1 Selenomonadaceae bacterium
AAATCTGTTGTTACTGTCGTCCCCGACTTTGATAAAATGGCAACGGAAGATATTTATCAAATTATGTTGGGGTGCCGGGCCGAAGATCATGCAAAACTAATAGACGGTGTAAGTGGCGCCAAGGTTACTGCCTGGTGGGATCGCGCCGCCGATATCATTCCGGCAACCGGCGGCAAGGGCATCGCCGTGCAGGAGATGCTGGATTATTTTCAGCTGAAAAAAGAAGATGCCATCGCCTTTGGTGATGGCGGCAATGACATTGATATGCTGGAGGCGGTTGGCATGGGCGTTGCCATGGGCAATGCCAAAGCTGATGTCAAAGCCATTGCCAATACGGTTTGCGGCCGGGTGGATGAAGATGGGATTTCGCTTTATTTGGGCCTCTGACTCGCAGCCGTCCTAAATCTTCCCAGCGCTTTAAAATTTACAAACACCTACGAGAAAAGGGGCTATCATCTGAATGATAGCCCCTTTCTTTTAGGTGCAACGCTTCCCGTAATCCACACTGTCCCTGAGGACCGCCGTGATATTTTCTTAGGAACCTGCTATTTAAAGGATTCCTTTCAACCCTATTTCCTGTGCCTTTTCTTTCATCCCTGCAATCGTTTCCCGGATAACCTCATCCAAATCCAATTGCAGCATAGCACAGCCATTTCGGATTGTATCACGATTGACACCCGCCGCAAAAGATTTATCCTTGAATTTCTTCTTAACAGATTTGACCTCCAGGTCCAGCACGCTTTTAGAGGGGCGCATCAGACAAAGCGCATGAATCAGACCTGTCAGCTCATCGACCGTGTATAACATCTTTTCCATAGGACTCTGGGGCTCCACATCCGTACAGATGCCATAGCCATGGCACTTCATTGCCCGTATGTAGATCTCATCAATGCCGCGCTCCTGCATGATTTCCTCGGCTTTTCGACAATGTTCATCAGGAAATTTTTCATAATCCAAATCGTGAAGCAGACCAGCAACTCCCCAAACCTCTTCCTCCTCTTTGCTCAACCTTGCAAAATGGCGCATTGCCGCTTCTACAGCCAATGCATGTTTTTGCAGCGCCGGCGTCTTTGTATATTCGGTTAATAGTTCCCATGCCTCTGCCCTCGATAAAAATTTTTCCATAGCTAGAATTCTCCTTCAAATTTTTATTATTTGTCAAAGCAGTTAAAACAGCCAGCTAAAATCAACGCAAACTGCTCTGTCAGCTAAAGTAATTTTGTACTAAAAACATATATAAAGCAGTTCCTGCTCCAATACTCAGCAACATGCTTTTTTTCCACTTGTGGAAAAAAACAATAAAAACAATTGCTATGATTTCAGGAATAATCGTCCCGCGATTGCTAACCGAATCCTTTAGGCAATAAACAAGCAACAGCCCAATGACGGCATACGGCAAAACTCCCCCTAAATATTTAATATAAGCTGGTGGGTCTTTTCCCTCCGGGAAAATGAAAAATGGCAGAAACCGGGTTATCATCGTCCCTAATACAACAACAAAAATCGTCAAGATCTCCTGTGTTATTGTCATTGCTCCACCACCATTTCTTCTGTCTTTCTATTTACCGAAAGGCAAAAAACAATCAGCACCATAGCAGGCAATATAAAATTCTGGCTGCCAAAAAACACGAGACACA
>JBOFWE010000027.1:0-2134 GCA_051653465.1 Selenomonadaceae bacterium
CATCAAAGACATTTTTTATATGCCGTGATATCGTAGACTTGTTGCGATCAAACAAGTCCGCCATCTGGTCAAGCGACAGCCATACGGTTTCCTCTTCAAACCGTACATCGAGGGCTATTTTTCGATCTTCTGTTTGAAACAGGACAAATTCATCATTTCGCCGCTTCATGACTGTGCCTCGATTTCCGCCACGATTTTGTCGATCTCATCACGCAGAACCCGCTCGCGGGCTACAATTTTTCCGATTTCTTCATTGAGCTCGACGATATCGATCTTCTCCCGTGTGTCTTCCTGCTCGACATACGTGCTGACGGAAAGGTTGTAGTCCTGCTTGGCAACCTCGGCGTTCGGCACAAGCCGCGCAATATATTCCTTATCGCTGCGCCCTGTATAGGCAGCCAAAATATGTTCGATATTTTCATTTGTGAGCTTGTTGTTGTTCGTGACCTTGACGCAGTCCTTCGACGCATCAATAAACAAGGTACTGTTTTCCTTTTTAGACTTTTTGAGCACCATAATGCATGTCGCAATGCTTGTGCCGAAGAAGAGATTTCCCGGCAGCTGGATCACGCAGTCGACGAAGTTGTTGTCGATGAGGTACTGACGAATCTTCTTCTCTGCGCCGCCCCGGTACATGATGCCCGGGAAGCAGACAATCGCCGCCGTTCCGTTCGTCGCGAGCCATGCCAGGGAATGCATGATAAACGCAAGGTCAGCCTTGGACTTCGGTGCAAGTACACCTGCCGGAGAAAACCTCGGATCGTTGATTAAAAGGGGATTTTCATCGCCTTCCCATTTAATGGAGTACGGCGGATTGGATACGATGGCTTCAAACGGCTCATCGTCCCAGTGATGGGCATCCATCAGCGTATCTCCCAGAGAGATGTCGAACTTATCGTAGTCAATATCATGCAGGAACATATTGATGCGGCAGAGATTATACGTTGTCAGATTGATTTCCTGCCCGTAGAATCCCTGACGTACCTTATCTTTTCCAAGAATCTTGGCAAACTTCAAAAGCAGTGATCCCGACCCACAGGCTGGGTCATAGACCTTATTGACTTCTGTTTTGCCGACAACAGTAATGCGCGTCAAAAGTTCCGATACTTCCTGCGGCGTATAATATTCGCCACCGCTCTTGCCGGCGCTCGAGGCATACATGCCCATCAGATATTCATAGGCATCGCCAAAGGCATCAATCGTATTGTCCCGGTAATCGCCCAGCTGCATTTCACCAATGCTTGCCAGAAGCTTAGCCAGCTTCTTATTTCGGTCCGCTACCGAATTGCCGAGTTTGTTGCTGTTGACGTCCATATCCGCAAACAAGCCCTTGAAATCATCCTCGCTGTCGCTGCCGTTGGCTGAATCCTCAATGCCCTTGAATGCCTTTTCCAGCGTCTCATTGAGATTTTCATCCTCTGCCGCATTCTGACAGACGTTTTGGAACAGCTGACTTGGCAAAATGAAGAATCCTTTCGTTTTGACAAGGTCTTCTCTGGCCTGCTCCGCCTCACTGTCCGTAAGCACAGCATAATCAAATTCAGGATCACCCGCTTCATGCTCACCTTCATTTATGTAGTTCGTAAGATTTTCTGATATGTAACGATAAAAGAGCATCCCCAGCACATATTGCTTGAAGTCCCAGCCATCAACGCTGCCTCTGAGATCATTCGCAATCCCCCATATTACGCGGTGCAGTTCTGCGCGTTCTTGTTCTTTTTTGTTGTCTGCCATCTATGTAAGCCCCTCTTCTATCCTCTTATTTATAAGAATACTTTCTATACATTTCCATATTTTCTACAGGAATCCTGCCCCATTGCTGCTGATTCCCCACGAAACATCTTTTCCCCAAAATACAAAAAAAGGCCTGCATCTCTGCAAACCTTTATCTTCGCTATGGTGGAGACAAGGAGGATCGAACTCCTGACCTCTTGCATGCCATGCAAGCGCTCTCCCAGCTGAGCTATGCCCCCATATGCTGTTCTATTAGGCAGCCGGCTGTGCCGCTGCTACAAAAAATATTATAGCATATATCACTTTTTCTGACTAGTATAAACTTACATATTTTCTAAAAAATAATTTAGTCGTTTCGGGCGTGCAGGTTGTTGCGCGCCCTCTAGCTCTTTGCTCAGCC
>JBOFWE010000028.1:0-2902 GCA_051653465.1 Selenomonadaceae bacterium
CGACAAAAAGCGAGCATGTCGACACCATTTCAAAGTAAAGCAGTGCCTTACCGCCAACCCGGCCGACTTTTTTCATATCCCCCATGCCGGCTATGCCACAGACGATGGTACAAAAAATTATAGGGCCGATAATCATCTTAATCAATTTGATAAAGGCATCGCCCAGCGGCTTCATGCTTTCACCAAATGTCGGGTATAAATATCCAACTAAGATACCGATGATAATCGATGCAAACACCTGAAAATGCAATGACTTGAAAAATCCCTTGTTCAAAACCAATCCGCTCCTTTATGCATGTATTGCTAAACTCAATCCTTTTATCAAAGTCCATTAAAGCAATGCCATTAAGCTATCGATTTAATACCCGTCTGTTATTATAAGCCAACCAGCAATAAAATTCTACCCATTATCGCGGCAAAACCGGCTATTTTTTCATGTATACACGTATTCATGAAAATTAGAATATTTCTCGAAACAATTTAAATTATTTATAATATTTAGTCTTTATAAGTTGTCTGCTGGCAGCATTTCTGATAAAGAAGAAGAGACCAGCTGCAAACAGCTGGCCTCTTTCTATGCCTATCCTTCAATATAATGACTGAAACTGCCAAGGACAAGCTGAGGAAATTCCGCCTGCAGCTGGGATAAAAACTCGCGGGTTCCCACTGCCTTGCCCTTTGTATCCGGCATAATTGCTAAAAATGCATCTGGATCAATGTTGAGATTTCGCACTTGAATCATGTCAACCCCAGTCTCTGCCAAAAACTCTTTCCAGGCCGATAATTCTTCCTCACGGTCATTAAATCCGGGGAAATACAGCATGTTGAGCGAAATATACACCCCGTGCGCCTTGGCATAAAAAATGGATTCCTTGACGGCTTCCAGCGGGTAGTTGCCGCGGTAATAAGCCTGATAGCTATCGGATCGAGCGCTGATGATACTGACGCGCATCGTATCGAGACCGGCATCGACAATCCTCCGAATGCCGTCTGTATAGCCGGCATTCGTATTGATGTTGATCTGCCCGCGCTGCGTCTGCTGGCGAATCAATGTAATGCCTGCCGCAATATTATCGGCAGCAAGTGACGGTTCCCCCTCGCATCCCTGGCCAAAGCTGATAATGGCATCGGGAGCCGCCGACAAATGATACACACCAACAGCCGCAATCTCGGCCGCAGTCGGCTTAAAATCAATGCGGCTTTGCGGAGACGGGCAGCATTCCGACGGCTGTAAAGAAATACAGCCAAAGCAATTGGCATTACAAGCCGGTGAGGTCGGTATTCCGGCTTCCCAGCGCCGATAGAAAAGATTCTGTGCCGTGCAGCAATGCCACTGCAAGGAACAGTTTCCTACCTGTTCTACAATGCGATTGCCCGGCAAGTCCTTTTTCGTCCGATTTACAAGTTTTTTCAGATCATGGGTATTATAGTGCTGGGGATCCCATTTTTCATTTTTATCGGTATAGATAGCCGCCGCATACAGTGCATCCTTATACAGGACTACCGCCGTATAACCGTATAGCGGCAATTGTCCGGCAGTTTCCGTCTTTTGATAGGCCGGCATATACGTTCGGGTATAACCAGCCGGCAAAATAGCAGCAACGGGCCGGCCCGTAATCGGCAGTACTTCACCCTCACAGGAGCCAACGGCCAACCGATCCGGTAAAAACATCAGATCAGCACTTTCCGGCAGCGGAATCAAATCTTCCGGCTTAAGCAAAATATTTTGCGTCCCGCTGCGGCCCATGCCCGCAAACCCCGGGGCATCAAATATTTCACCTGTTTCATCGGCATATAATGCTGTTATCATTTTTTATCTCCTCCTGCGGCAAACGCACTTTATCGTCAGCAAGCACCGGCGCCGGCCGCTTGCGATTTTTTTTCGGATTAAATTTATTCATTGCCAAGTCGATACTCTCCGTCACAATACACTCGACAGCCGGCAGCAATTCGCCAATCACCGCATCCACTTTTTCTCTTTCTTCTAAAGGGAATTTTGCCAGTACATGATCTACCACCGTCCATCCCGGCAGCGGACGGCCAATGCCAATGCGAACCCGGGCAAAATCCTCGTCGCCGACATGGGCCAGGATTGACTTAATCCCATTATGGCCCCCGGCACTCCCTTTACGGCGCAAACGCAGCGTTCCGGCGGGGATATCCATATCATCATGAGCAACAATCAGATCCTGTACCCCGAGTTTGTACCAGCTGAGAAGTGGACCAATTGACTGCCCGCTATTGTTCATATACGTTTGCGGCTTAACGAGCAGCACTTTCTCCGACCCGATGTAGCCAGCAGCAATTTTAGCTTCAAATTTATCCTGCCACACGCCAATCCCCAAGTGTTCAGCCAGTGCATCCATCAGCATAAAACCGACATTATGGCGCGTCTGGCTATATTCCTGCCCTGGATTGCCAAGGCCTGCAATAATTTTCATTTTTCATCCTCCATGCATTGAACTAACATTGCCTTTTATTCTATCATAAAACGGCTGCGCAAAAAAACTACATCATGCAAAAAGCCACCGTAAGCGGTGGCTTTTTCAGCTTATATGATTTAAACGAAATAAAAATAGGCGATTACCAGCAGCCCCAAAATTATGCGGTACCAGCCAAAGGCCTTAAAGTCGTTATGCTTGATATAGCGCAACAAAAATTTAATCGACAAAATCGAAACAATAAATGCGACAATCATGCCCACTGCCAAAATAACTACCTCAGCTCCGGTATAACTCCAACCAAATTTCATGAGCTTAAGGAAACTCGCCCCAAACATAACCGGAATTGCCAGAAAAAAGGTAAATTCAGCTGCTACCTGACGTGAGGTACCGAATAAAATAGCCCCCAGTATCGTTGAGCCTGAACGGGATGTTCCCGGAACTAATGACAGCACCTGAAA
>JBOFWE010000029.1:0-1183 GCA_051653465.1 Selenomonadaceae bacterium
CTCAACAAGGGAAAATCTTCGGCTTATGGCGTAAAATGTTCGGTGTTTAGCAGCTGCTTGCTGATCGGCGGCAAGCTTCGGGCAAAATCCCCGTCTGCTGTTTAAATACCCGGGAAAAATATTCCTTGCTCTTATAACCAAGGCACTCGGTAATGTCCTCCAGTGATATCGCGGTATTTTTCAGCAGATACTCGGCATGTGCTATCTTCAAGAACTGCAGATAGGCCCCTGCCGTCAGCCCGGCTTTTGCCTTAAAGACATCACACATATGCGTACGATTGATATAAAGTTCTTCGGCAACCATTTTAAGAGACAGCTGCGCATCAATATGCTCCAGCATATAGCCGGCGATTTTCTGGACTCGTTCATCGGCAAATTGGCGCGGCGTAAAGGTCGCGATGATGTCAAGCAGATTCTGGATAAAATCGGCAAAGGCCTGCAGAATATCTGTCATGGCACCAACAGCCAGACATTCATTAAGACGGCCCTTCAAATCGGCATATTTTGCAATCCAGGGAAAATCTGCGAGCAGCTGCGCATTGAGCTGCTCGCCAACCGTATAGAGTACGGCTCGTGTTTTAACAACATTCATATCGAGTGCCAGCTGTATATAGCGGGCAAGAACATGTGCCTGTTCAATGGCTACCGTCTGCCCCTGCCGCAGTGAACGCAGCAAACCCTGATATTCGCCCCCTGATATAATATCCTTCCATTTCAAAGCTCTGCTGCCGCTCTGCAAAGCAGACTGACCAAACACTTCTTTGTCTAAATAGATCCTGACACGCTGCAGCAGGTCAGAAAAGACATCCTCGGTAACCGGTTTCAGCAGATAATCAAAGGCACCATAGAGAATTCCCTTGCGGGCATAGGAAAATTCGGCATGATCACTCAGTAGCACCACGCAGGTGGCCAGCTTCTCACGCTTGATTTTATCGAGCAGATCCAGTCCATCAAGTCCTGGCATGCAGATATCTGTTATGACCAAATCATAGGTACGGCTATCCAGAAACGCCATCGCCTCCTGCGAATTTTCTGCCTCACCAGCAATGATAAATCCCGTGTCCGTTCCCCATACCGGCAGGTTTCTGATGATTTTTCGAATCAAAAAGCTATCATCTACAATCAAAACAGAATAGCTCACTTTATATCCCCCTCTATGCCGCCTCCCGGCGGAAAAAAACAG
>JBOFWE010000030.1:0-21874 GCA_051653465.1 Selenomonadaceae bacterium
GTAATTTTTGGTTGCGGCGCTGCAGGGAACATTCGCGTTCGCCAAGATGGATGACGGTTCCGTAGTTATCGGCCACAATCTGAACTTCAATATGGCGGGAACGTTCAATGTAGTGTTCGAAATAGTACGTGACCTTTGCTAGGTCAACGATCTGCAGGATGTTTTTCAGGTCCTCTTCATTATAGGCGACAAACATTCCCTTACCGCCGCCGCCGGATACAGGCTTTAAGATGACCGGATAGCCAACTTTGGCGGCAGATTTGATTGCTTCCTTAGCCGTCTTCAGTGGATCACTGCCACGGGACATCGGAATGCCGGCAGCTTCCATTGCGGCACGGGCCACATCTTTATCGCCGACCTGACGGATGGTTTCGGCCAATGGCCCGATCCAAATGAGTCCGGCAGCCGTCACTTTTTCTGCAAAATCCGCATTTTCTGAGAGAAAACCATAACCGGGATGCACGGCCTCAGCCTTTGTTGCCCGGGCGGCCTCGAGAATGGCGTCCATATTAAGATAACTTTGCGATGCATCAGCCGGACCGATGTTGTAGGAAAGATCAGCAAGCTGTACATGCATAGCATTTTTATCAGCATCTGAATATACAGCTACTGTTTCAATTCCTAGTTCCTGACAAGCGCGAATGACGCGCACTGCGATTTCGCCGCGATTGGCAATGAGTACTCGATTAAACATAAATATACCTCCTAAGGGCTGTAATGCAGCCGTTTACGATTTACCGCTCTGGCGGCAATTCACTTTGGAATCAGTATGGCATATCAGCAGCATATATGAAAGAATGCATTCTACATGCTATATTGATTATTAAATCATTAACAAAGTTTATAGTCAAGCAAAACATACGAGGAATTTTCAATGTTTATGCTTAAATCAAACAATTACAATTTTAACACATAACTATGCCTAAAAGCAATAATAAAATCAAGCTATTGCTATGATATCGTAAATGAATAATGAATACAAAAAACAAATAGGAAACCCTATACTACGCTGCCTAATCTTATTTTTTATAGAAGATACCGTAGAGTAGTGGCTTGTATTTTTTTATATCCTTTGTGTATAATAGAAGAATGAAAGACGGTGTGATATGACGGAGTTAGTGCAAGAAAAGCTGCAGTTGCTGCCAAACAGCCCGGGCGTCTATATAATGAAGGATGAACAGGGCCGAATTATTTATGTCGGCAAGGCCGTGGTTCTCAAAAACAGGGTGCGCCAATATTTTCAAAACAGCAGGAATCATTCGGCCAAAGTCAAAGCTATGGTGGCAAAGATTGCTGATTTTGAAACGATAATTACTGGTTCGGAAATTGAGGCGCTGATCTTAGAATGCAATTTGATAAAACAGCATCGGCCGCGGTATAATATCAGTCTGAAAGATGATAAGACATATCCGTATATAAAGGTGACTGTCGCTGAACCGTATCCACGGGTATTTATTACCCGACGGGTGGTAAAAGATGGATCTCGCTATTTTGGACCTTACACGGACGCGGGAGCTGTGCATGCAACCTTAAAGCTCTTGCGGCGGCTCTTTCCGCTGCGCAGCTGCCGGCAGATGACAGCACAGCGCCCGTGTCTGGAATATCATATTAAGCGATGTCTCGCACCCTGCACCGGCAAAGTGGACGCACAGGAATATGCCGCTATGATTCGCTCCGTCTGCTTTTTTCTCGAAGGCCGTAGCGAAGCGGTGGAAAAAGACTTGGAACAGGGCATGCAGGCAGCCGCGGAAGACTTTGCCTTCGAACGCGCTGCCAGACTGCGTGATCAGCTGACAGCTGTGCGAAAAATACGGGAAAAACAAAATATTGTGACTGGATCAGGAGATCAGGATGCTATCGGTCTGGCTCGCAGTGAGCAGGGCGTATGCCTCCAGGTTCTTTTGATTCGCGGCGGGAAAATGGTCGGTGGGGAACATTTTATGATGAATGGCAGTGAGGATGAAGCGGATGCGTCCATTCTCGCCGCTTTTCTAAAACAGTATTATGACCGCGCCACTTTTGTCCCGCGGGAAATTTTACTGCCACTGGAAATTGAGGATGAAATCTTGATTGAAGCCTGGTTAAGTGAAAAAAAGGCGGCTAAGGTGGCGTTGGAACAGCCACGGCGAGGCACGAAGAAGGATATTGTCATCATGGCGGCCAATAATGCCCAGAAGTATTTGGCTGATGCGGCGACAAAACTGGAACGCGCCGTGGCACAAACGACGGGAGCGGTCGAGGACCTCGGGCGTTACCTCGGACTTGCCGCTTTGCCGCGCCGCATGGAATGCTTTGATATTTCACATATTCAGGGATCGGAAACGGTAGCCTCCATGGTAGTGTTTGAAGATGGGATGCCGAAGAAATCTGCTTATCGTCGGTTTAAAATCAAGAGCACGGAAGGCAAGCCGGATGATTTTTTATCGATGCGCGAAGTGACCTCGCGCCGCTATGGCAAGGCGGATGTTGAGGATATGCCGGATCTGATCATCATTGATGGCGGGAAAGGGCAGCTTAGTTCGGCACTTGAGATTATACGTGGGGCCGGGCACCTTGAGGTCCCGGTTGTCGGGCTGGCCAAACAGTTTGAATACATTTTTCGCGAGCAGGAATCGGAACCGGTTATTTTGCCGCGAAATTCGCCGGCACTTTTCTTGGTCCAGCGCATTCGTGACGAAGCACATCGCTTTGCCATTACGTATCATCGGCAGCTGCGCGGCAAGCGGAATCTCGTGTCTGTACTTGATCATGTCAATGGAATTGGTCCCAAACGACGTCAATTGTTGTGGAAACATTTTGGCACGCTGGAAAAGATAAAACAGGCTTCGGTGAATGATATGGCGGCATTGCCGGGGATGACGGTGCCGGCGGCTCAGGCTGTTTATAATTTTTTTGCGGCCAGGGAAAAGATGAAAATTTAGTTTGTATTTGATATTCAACTATTATAGAAGGGGTTATGTATGAAATTAATAGATTTGCACGTCCATTCTACAATTTCTGACGGGAGCTATACACCGGCAGAAGTTGTTGCTTTAGCAAAAAAGAAAGGGCTTTCGGCGCTGACGCTGACCGATCATGAATCGACGGCCGGTAATGCCGAAGCAGCCGCTGAGGCAGCTAAAATCGGAATTGACTTCATTCCTGGGATGGAGATGACAGTTGATTACAGAGGCCATGAACTGCATGTTGTCGCTATGGGCTTTGAGGAAGAACAGCCTGAATTTAAAAAACTTTATGCGAAAATCCGCCAGACAAAAGAGGCCAGGATGGAGGATTTGATCGCCGGCATTGCCGAACGCAAAGTGAAGATTTCTCCGGAGCTGGTCGAACCGTTTCGAGGAACGGATCAGATTGACCGGTATGCGATTATGCGCTATCTGCTGTCGCTCAATATCTGCAGCGGCGTGGAAGATATCTGGCATGATTACATCAATCCGGTAATCGCTGAGCTTGATCTTGAACATCATGTAACGGCGGCCGAAGCTTTGCCTGCCGTGCGGGCAGCTGGAGGAATTACTTCTTTAGCCCATTTTCATAAGCGGCTGGGGCTGCGAGCCCTTGTCCGTGAGGCGCAGGATGAAGCGCTCGGCGAACTCCATTCCCTGGGCCTCGATGGTATGGAAGCCTATTATCCAAGCTATAGTGAGGATGATAGGGCATTTGCAGCGGCTATGCTGGAAAAACATGATATGCTGCCAACCGGTGGTACGGATTTTCATGGCGGGAATCGGCCGGAAGTTGAACTTGGACACGGCATTGACGGCAATGTTGCTGTGCCCTATGATTTTTTTGAGCAGATCCGCCAGCGGTGTCGAGCTTGACTGAGATGGAAAATTCAGAAATTTTTTCAGAAAACTCTTGTCAGTAAGGAAAAATATGTTAATATAGGTATAGAAGAAATCTTTTTTTGCGAAGGGAGTTTTTGATTATGAAAAAATGGATCTGTAGTGTTTGTGGCTGGATTTATGATGAAGAAGTCGGTGATCCGGAGTATGATCTCGACGGCGGAGTTGCCTTTGCAGATTTGCCGGAGGACTTTGTCTGTCCGGTATGTGGCGTAGGCAAAGACGAATTCGAAGAAGAGGCATGAGAGAAGGGGCGGCAAGACCGCCCCTTTTTTTACAAAAAAATACCGGAATGTTCAAACAAATTGATAGCAGGTATAAAAACTATAAATAAAATTAATGTTAAAATAAAACGCAGACAATATTCATTGATTTTTTCAGGGGTCTTTGTTATAATTTACACGTACATAAGCTGCATTTCCAATTATGGGGAGCAGTGGAAGGCGTCGCATTCCCTTGTTTATAGGGCATGTTGTGTGCCTTAAATTAAAGGAGGGTCATTTATTTATGAAAGTTACAGTTGTTGGAGCAGGTAACGTAGGCGCTACGGTTGCCAATGTCGTTGCAATGAAAAATTTTGCAAGTGAATTAGTTTTACTCGATATCAAAGAGGGCGTGTCCGAAGGTAAAGCAATGGACATGATGCAGACTGCACACATGCTCAACATTGATACGAAGATCACTGGTGTTACAAACGATTATAAAGCAACGGCTGGTTCTAAAGTTGTCATCATCACTTCCGGCATTCCGCGTAAACCTGGCATGTCGCGTGAAGATCTGATTGGCACAAACGCTAAAATCGTAAAAAGCGTTGTAGACCAGGCTTTGGAATACTCTCCGGAAGCTATTTTTATCATTATCTCGAATCCTATGGATGCGATGACTTATTTGACTTTGAAAGACAGCAAACTTCCGCGTGAACGCATTATCGGTCAGGGCGGCATGCTCGACAGCAGCAGATTTAGATATTATATCGCCGAAGCTCTCAATGCAGCAGGTATTCCGGCTACAATCACGGATATCGATGGCATGGTTATCGGTGGTCACAGCGATAAGACAATGGTTCCGCTCGCAAGCTACGCTACATACAGAGGCGTGCCTATCTCCCAGTTCCTTGATCAGGCTGCCATTGATGATGCCGTAGAAAAAACGAAAGTTGGCGGTGCTACACTTACAGGCCTTCTTGGAACATCCGCTTGGTATGCACCAGGCGCTGCATCCGCAGCTCTTGCTGAAGCTATCTGCACGGATTCCAAAAAAATGATCCCTTGCTGCGTATGCCTCGATGGCGAATACGGCGAAAAAGATCTTTGCATTGGCGTACCGGTTATTCTTGGTGAAAATGGTCTTGAAAAAATCGTTGAGATTGAACTCAATGAAGCAGAAAAAGCAAAATTCGACGAAAGCGTTGCCGCTGCCCGTCATACGAATTCCCTGCTTGGCGATGCTTTAAAATAATTGATTCCTGGAGAATCGCTGCAAAATTTATTTTGCAGCGATTTTTTTATTTTGTGCTCAGCTTGGCGCAATCCACAAAAATATTGCTTTTTTTTGAAAACATGAGAAAATAGAGTAGTTGGCAGGTCCGCCAGCGATTTTTGATAGTTTGGGGGCAAAACAATGGCAATAAAATTGTTTGTAACAGATTTGGACGGAACTTTGCTCGATGAAAATCACATGGTTTCCGATGAAAATAGAGAAGCTGTGCAGGCGGCGGCGGCGCAGGGGGTAACCGTGACGATCGCCACGGGCAGAATGTATGCTTCGGCCCTGCCATATGCCCGGCAGCTGGGGGTGGATGTCCCGATCATCACTTATAATGGCGCTTTGATAAAATCCGTCAGTGGAGAGGTGCTGTTTGAATCCTACCTTGAGCCGCAGGCCGTTACGGCAGTCCTAGATTATTGCCGCAATGCACAGTGGTTTGTGCAGCTTCATCGCGGCGATAACTTGTATTTTAGAGAATATACCGCCAAAGCCGTTGAATACGAAGCTCGTGCTGGCCTCAAAGGCGAGGTTTGCGGGGAAGGTGTTTATGATCGTGCCGAAGGGGTTGCGAAAATGATCATTATCAGCGATACGGAAGCACAGTCGGATGAGGTTGTAAGGAAAATCAATCGGGATTTCGCCGGATGCGTTTTTGCTGTTAAATCACTGCCGCTTTATGTTGAGATTTTGCGCCCGGGAGTTAATAAGGCGACAGCACTCGAACGATTGCTCGAAAAAATGGCACTGACTCGAGGCGAGGTTATGGCAATTGGCGATTCCAACAATGATTTGCCGATGTTAATGGCAGCCGGCTGTAGTGTGGCAATGGGAAATGCCAATGATGAGGTAAAAGCCGTATGCGATTATGTTACGGATGATCATAAAAACAGCGGTGTGGCCAAAGCCCTTCGCGACTATGTGCTGCAGGCGTGAGGGAGGAGATCCGATGGCAATAAAGCTGATAGCAATGGATCTTGACGGGACCCTGCTGAATTCTAAAAAGCTGATATCCGAGCGCAATTTAAAGGCCCTGCAGGCAGCAAAAGCGAGGGGGGTATACATTACCCTGGCCACGGGCCGCATGTATATGGCAGCCGCTTATTTCGGCGGACTTATCGGGGCGAATGCGCCGCTGATTTGTTGCAATGGTGCTCATGTGCAGGCTTACGATGCGGATCAACCGGTGTTCATGAAATTGCACGATGACAATATTGCGCAAGAGATTTTGGCGCTGTGCCGCCAAAAGGACTGGTATGTACAGTGGTATGTCGGGGATCAGATTTATGCCATCGATTTTCGTCCGGAAATGTTTGCCTCATACAAAACAGTAGCGGGTTTTGTCGTTCAGGCAGTTGGCGAAAACTATCTGCCGTATGTTCATGATGTAATTCAAATGGTTGTTCGCGACCGGGAGGGGAAAGTTGCCCGGATTGCCGGAGAACTTAAAGCGAGATTTGCCGGAAAAATTGATGTACAGCAAAATACGGGTTACAGCGTCGATTTGACGCCGCCAGGAATAACCAAGGCGGTCGGCATTGAAGCATTGCGCCTTCACTTGGGGGTTGCCCGCGATGAGATCATGGTATGTGGTGATGCCGATAACGATCTGGCGATGCTGGAATATGCCGGACTTAGTGTTGTCACGGAAAACGGCCTTCCCGAGGCAAAAGCTTTGGCCGATTTTGTGACCGCCAGCTGTGATGCTGACGGGGTTGGCCGAGCAATTGAAAAATATATATTGCAAATATGACAGGGGCCGATTTGCAGTTTATACTCGATTGCCCTATAATATTAGATAACTTTAAGGACCTGTGATGGAGGTGGCAGAATGGATGATTTTCAATTAGTTATCGTTACCGGAATGTCCGGTGGTGGTAAGACGCTTGCATATCGCTGCATGGAGGATTTGGGCTATTTTTGTGTTGATAATTTACCGCCGGTGTTTATCCCGAAATTTGCGGAGCTTTGCGCGCATTCCGCCGGACATGTGAAAAAAGTTGTGCTGATTGTTGATACCCGTAGTCGGGAGTTTTTTGGCACGTTTGTCCATGTGCTTGAGCAGATGGATCGCGATAACCAGCCGTATGAACTGCTATTTATGGATGCTTCTGATGAGGCAATCATCCGCCGTTATAAGGAAACCCGCCGCCGCCATCCAATGGCGCCAGGGTCCCGCATCAGTGAGGGCATCAGCCGGGAACGTGACCGGCTGGCAACGGTGCGCAATAAAGCTACGTATATCATTGATACCTCCCAGTTGAAAAAGGAGGATTTGAAGGCAAAATTGGTGACTTTGTTTGGCAATTCCCCGACGGAGCAGATGGGCATCAATGTCCTGTCGTTTGGCTTTAAATTTGGCATGCCGATTGATGCGGATATGGTTTTTGATGTCCGTTTTTTACCTAATCCTTTTTACATTGAAGCGATGCGTTACCGGAGTGGAGAGACGCCGGAGGTAGCGGAGTACATTCATCAGTGGCCGGTTACGCAGGAATTTGAAGAAAAACTCGATGACATGATAGAATTTCTTGTGCCGCAGTATGTGAAGGAGGGCAAGAGCCAATTGGTGCTTGCCGTCGGCTGCACGGGCGGGATGCACCGCTCTGTGTACATTGCCCGGCACATCGCTAATTTTCTAAAAAGCCGCGGCTATCTCGTCAATGTGGAACACCGCGATCTCTTGAAAAACAAGCTGATCGGCTTGCCTAAAGCGGAAGATTAACTGGAGCGAGGGGAAAATATGCATTTATTGAAGTGGCTGTATCCCGGAATGCGCTTTAAGCGCTGGCTGTTTTTGTTTGCTGCCGGTGTCATCATGGTGAGTCTGGGAATGGCTGTTATTTTTAACTACAAATACATTGATAATATCGAAGAAGCAATCTTTCGGACGGTGTATCTTTGGACCGGAACGTATAATTATATGGTGACGACGATTGTCGGGGCTGCGGTAGTAGCTGTCGGCAGCATCATTATGCTGCTGGCGACCAGGATGATTATACGGTCGGTTATCAATGTGCTCTTGCCGGATAATTCGGATAAGCTGGTGGATCTGATTTACGAGAAACGCAAACTAAACCGTGGCCCGGCAGTGACTGTTATTGGGGGCGGGACTGGTTTGTCGGTGCTGCTGCGGGGCATTAAAGAGGCTACCAGCAATGTGACTGCAGTCGTTACGGTTGCGGATGATGGTGGGTCTTCCGGGCGTTTGCGGGCCGAACTGGGGATTATTCCCCCGGGGGATTTGCGTAATTGTCTGGTGGCTTTAGCCGATACCGAACCGCTGATGGAAAAACTCTTTCAGCACCGTTTTGGCGGCAGCAGCGAGCTCGCCGGTCATAGTTTTGGCAATCTATTTATTGCGGCAATGGCCGAAGTTACTGGCGATGTCGAACAAGCCCTGAAGGAATCAAGCAAGGTCCTGGCCGTCAAAGGCCGGGTTCTGCCCGCTAGCACGGCTGAAGTCCGACTCGATGCGACCATGGAGGATGGAACGGTTGTCAAAGGGGAATCGCAGATTCCCCTGGTGCATAAGCGGATTAAGCGGGTACAACTGCATCCCTCCCATGTAGCACCGGTCGAGTCTTCACTGGAAGCTTTAAAGACGGCGGATGCGATTATTTTGGGACCGGGCAGTCTGTACACGAGCATTATGCCGAATTTGCTTGTCGATGGTATGGCGGAGGCGCTTTGCCAGAGCAAGGCGGTAAAAATTTATATTTGCAATGTTATGACCCAGCCGGGAGAGACCGATGGCTATACTGCTTCTATGCATGCCAAGGCGATTCTCGACCATGCGGGTGCGGGCGCTATTGATTATGTACTGGTCAACTCAGCACCGATCTCGCCGGCTATGAGGGAATATTATGCTGCAAAGGGGGCCATGCCGGTTGAAGTTGATGAAGAGGCACTGAATGCGCTGGGCGTAGGTTTCGTCAAGGCCGATATCATCAGCGAAACCGATGTGATTCACCATGATCCGGATAAATTATCGCATAATGTGATGAAGATGGTTTACACATTAAAAGCAAATTCGAATGTGAAGGACTATTATATAACCGGTAATAAATTGAAATAAAGGATGAAGAAACATGTCGTCATTTGCGGCTGAAGTGAAAAATGAACTCGCACGGCTGATGTATGAAGACGATTGCTGTAGGCTGGCAGAGCTGGCGGCGTTGCTGCGGATGAGCGCGGTCATTACCCTTGGCGGACAGCGCAGCCTGGGGCTGAACTTTACGACTGAAAATGCAGCGGTGGCCCGTAAAACCCTTACATTATTAAAGGAATGTGGCGGGGAAGTACGCACGGAGGTTATGGTCAGCCGGTCACGGCGCCTGAAAAAAAACAACAGCTACTGCGTTAAGGTGGTGCCCTCGGTTGCGGTGGGAGAATTGCTCGAAAAATTGGGGCTCATGCATAATACAAGCCTTAATATGGGCAGTGACAGTGCTATTTTGCGCAAGCAGTGCTGCCGCCGGGCTTATCTGCGGGGCGCTTTCCTCGGCGGGGGCTCGGTAAATCGGCCGGAAGGCAGCTATCATCTGGAACTTGTCACGGGCAGCTATCCTTTTGCTGAACTTCTGCTCTCCTTATGTCATAAGTTTTACTTGTCGGCCGGTATCACGGACAGGAAAAATGATTACATCGTCTACATCAAGGAAAGTGATGCGATCATGGATTTTCTGGGAATGATGGGGGCCGAAAGCGCCTTGACGGCATTTGAAGTTGCCCGAAATTTGAAGGAAGTGCGCAACCAGGTAAACCGTCTGGTCAATTGTGAAACGGCCAATTTGCAAAAGACGGTAAATGCAGCGGTGCGTCAGACGGAAGTCATTCATCTGTTGACCAAAAAAATTGGTCTGGACCAGCTCCCCCTGCCACTGCAGGAAGCGGCTAAAGCGCGGCTGGCGCACCCCGATGCAACCTTGCTTGAGCTGGCCCGCCTGCTGGGGATTGGCAAATCGGGAATGAATCATCGGCTGCGCAAACTGGAAAAAATAGCATGGGAATTAACCGAAGGTGAACAATTGTGAAATTGAAGAAAATAGTGAAGTTTTTTAGTGTAGTACTGGTCCTGGGGGGGCTGTTTGCGGTTTATACGGCGTTCAATCCGCCAACCGGTGTGCTGGTGCTTGAATACCATATGGTCAATGATCAGGAAGATGACGTTTGTGCCGTGACGACAGCTGACTTCAAGCAACAGCTGGATTATCTCGCGGAACAGGGATATCAGCCGATTTCGCTGCTTGAGTTTATGAAGGCAAAAAAAGGGAAAGTTACGTTACCGGAAAAATCAGTTGTCTTGACTTTTGATGACGGATATATTGATAACTATACGATATTGCTGCCGATTCTTGAGGAACGCCAGCTCAAAGGAACGGTCTTTATGGTGACCAATTCAATTGGGCAGGAGGGTTACCTTTCCTGGGATCAACTGCGCGATATGCAGGCAAGAGGCATGGAAATCGGCAGTCATACGGCGAATCATCTACCGCTTGACGGTATGAATCAGGCGCAAATAGAAGATGAAATAAAATTATCAAAGCTGATCCTGGAGTGGAACGGCATACATACGGTGTATTTTCTTTCTTATCCAAATGGAATTTACAATGATATTGCAGTTAAGACATTGGCTGACAGTGAATATCTGGGGGCAGTAACCGGACATGCCGGCTATAATACTTTTTCCACTGATCCTTACCTGCTGCAACGGGTCAATATCCCGCGCCCACACTTTGGTTTGCTCGAATTTAAACTGCGTCTGCTAAAAGCTCAGATTTATACAAAGCTGGGGATTTTACAACATACTATATAATGGGGGGATAGAAAGCTGCGTTTGATTTTTCATGGCAGCGATATTATACGATGAAATTTACAATAAAACTGCTAACCTGCTTTACCGTTTCCTGTTTGCTGGTGACCTCTTTTTCACTGGCGGAAGCGCGTAAACCACAGACGGAAGCGGCTAAGGCCCTTCAGGGAAATAAACCGGCAACCGCCAAAACCTTGCCGGAGGGTTTTACCACCATGAAACAATGGCCGGTAAAATCAGCGGAGACAAGTGGCACCTTGATTTTTTCGGACAGCCCGGAAACGGTAAAACAAGATGGGATTCTCTACAGCGATGTCGTTGAAGGAAAATCACGTATCTTGTATTATCATCTGAACGGAACAATGGACGACAAAAAAGTCGTGGTTATTCTGGAAAATATGTCAGCCGATGATAGCTTTGTTTCCATTACCCGTGGTGGTATCGGTGGCCCGAGTGAGGATTATCTCGATGTGGGCAAGGCTACCCAGACTGAATACTTTCAAGCCCCAAAGCTTGATAAAATCTATTTGGCTGCGCGGGGCAAGCGCATTCTCGACAGCCGTATGAGTTCGACGGTGGTTGCTCCAGGCAAGCTTGTTTACGGCGTGTTTGATTTTACAGCCAAGGTTCCGGTCAAGGTTTCCGTTGTGATGCTGCCGGCCACAGAGGATCCGCTGACCTTTGTCAGCAAAGCTCGAGTTTTGCCTGCGGATGAGCATCGGCTGCGCGGGACGTTTGCCGGCATGGATCGCTTTGTGACCAGCGACAGAATGTATGATCCGCAAAAAGATGGCGTCGTATATTTTTCCCTGGCCGATGATAAAAATGATCTTTACCGGATTGGCGTTGATGCCACGGATGGCAGTATCGTAAAGAATTATGGCAATTACGGGGTACTGTATTCCATTCATATTCCGACCCGCGGTACGGATAAAACCAGGTATTTTCTTAAGCCTTGTGGCGGAGTCTATGCGGGGGTAGTGACAGCCCGCACCGGCTGGAATGCCGATAAGAGCATTATCCCGACCCCGAAAAACAAGACTTTTTTTGGTGAAAATGCCAAGCAGATGGATCTGGCTGATTTAGGGGTGTACAACAACATCAATTCGATGTGGTTTGAGTTTTCCCCGCCAGGGGCGTCCAACCTGCCGGTTGAATTCATTTTGATGCCGGCTGAATAGACCGGACTTGCTTACTTGGCGGAAAAAGGATAAAATAGAGAAAGTAAGCATTATTATGCAATGAGGAGGATTATGATATGAAGCACATTAAGACGGTTAACAAACCTTCCTTGCAGAGCACGGTTAAGACCGGCGGCTGCGGCGAATGCCAGGCATCCTGCCAGTCCGCTTGCAAAACATCTTGCACAGTGGGAAACCAAGTCTGCGAAAAATAAGCACGGCAAAAAAAGGGCTGTCTCATACAGCCCTTTTTTCATGCGGTGATGAGAAGCCTGCTGTGGCAGGTTAAAGATAAAGTGAAAGCAGGGCGAAGAAAAAAATGAAAGCAAAAATACATAAGTTTTATCAAAATGGCATGTACATTCTGCTCGACGTCAACAGCGGTGCGGTACATGTTATCGACAAAATGATTTATCAAATCATGGATACCTTTGACGGTACGAATGATGCAGCGGTAATGGCGAAACTGGCAGACAGCTATAAACAGGAGGAACTGGCGGAGGCACTGGAGGAACTGCACAAACTGATAGAAATGCAGCAGTTGTTTGCCCAGGATATCGATGTTCCACCGACTTTTAAGGAAGAGGGGCTGGTTAAATCCCTGTGCCTGATGGTCGCGCATGACTGCAATCTTCGCTGTAAGTATTGTTTTGCCGATACTGGTGATTTTGGCCATGACCGGGAGCTGATGTCAAAGGAAGTCGGGGAAGCTGCTGTCGAATACATCATCAAAAACAGCGGGCCGCGTCGTCACTGTGAGATTGATTTTTTTGGTGGGGAACCGTTGATGAATATGCCCGTTGTCGAGCATGTCGTCAGCTATGTGCGTAAGCGCGAACAGGAAACCGGCAAGGTCTTTAAGCTGACGCTGACGACAAATGGCGTATTGCTCAATGATGAACGGATCAAGTACTTTAATGACAACAATATCAGCCTGGTACTGAGCCTTGACGGACGCAAGGAAGTGCATGACAATATGCGCCCGAATGTTGGTGGCAAGGGGTCTTATGATACCGCACTGAAAAATTTCCAGAAAACGGTTGCCTCGCGCAATGGCGAAAATTATTACTTGCGCGGTACCTATACGGCCAGCAATCCTGATTTTACAGCGGATGTGCTTGATATGGCCGATCAGGGATTTGATATTCTGTCAATGGAACCGGTCGTGTTGAAGGATTCGCCTTATGGATTTAGTGAAGAAGATCTGCCTAGATTGTTTGCCGAGTACGATAAGCTTACCGAGGCATATCTCAAACGACGCCAGGAAGGTAAGGGCTTCTTTTTCTTCCACTTCAATATGGATTTAAGCAATGGGCCATGTGTGGCCAAACGCCTCAGCGGCTGTGGCGCGGGGCATGAATACTATGCCGTTGCGGCCAATGGCGACATGTATCCTTGCCACCAGTTTGTCGGGCGCGATAAATATATCCTTGGGGATATATTCCATGGCATAAAGGATAAGACGATGCCGAAATACTTCCGGGAATCCCATGTGTTAAATAAGGAAAAATGTGTGGACTGCTGGGCCCGATTCTTCTGCAGCGGTGGTTGCCATGCCAATGCAGATCTGTTTCACGGGGATATTCGCCAGCCGTACGAAGTCGGCTGTGAGCTTCAGAAAAAACGCCTTGAATGTGCCCTGGTTGTACAGTCAAGCATGGCGCTGGAATAAAAACAGGGCCCGGAACTTGAAAAAATTCCGGGCCCCTATTTTATATATTTTTTATTATGAAAATTAAAGCAGGAGTTTTAAAACTTATGCGGAAGTAATAAACATTAGTGTATATTACATACTAATGATTTAATAAATATTTTATATCAAAAAAGTTACTTTTAAGTTAATTTTTTACAGTTGGAAGAAGCCGGTAATTTTGGGGAAAAACATTGACAATTGAGACAAATTTATTGTATTATAAGCAACGGGATAACAAATAAACCGGTGGGATGAAAAGAACCCCAGAGGCAGTGGGACGTGAGAATTTGGAGAGCATTGTAGGTTTACAGCAAAAGATTATACCAGAAATGCGTGATCTTTTGGAAAAACGATATGAGCTCCTGAAACACATCAGCTATCATGGGCCCATTGGTCGCAGGGCACTTGCGGCACAGATGGATCTTTCGGAGTCGGGCATCAGAAATGATATCAGGATTTTGAAGGAGACGGGGATGCTGGAGATGTCTTTGCTTGGCGTGACGGTTACACCGGCAGGCCGTGAGGTTATTGCCAAACTTCGTCGCTATATAAATGCTATGCATGGATTATTGGCGACAGAGCGCTATCTCGAACAAAAACTGGCGGTTCCGATGGTCAAAATTGTCCCGGGCGACAGTGAGAAGGAAGAGTGTGTGCTCAGGGAACTAGGACGGGTTACAGCCCGTGTCGTTGACAATCTGCTGAAACCCGGTATGGTTATTGCCGTTAGTGGTGGCTCAACAATGGCTGCTGTGGCTGGAGCTGTGCGGGGGAAGATGCCGGATATACTGGTGGTGCCGACCCGTGGCGGACTTGGTGAACAGGTAGAACGCCAGGCAAATTCCGTGGCCGTGGCAATGGCGGGGAATCTCGGTGGCAATTATCGCCTGCTGCATATTCCGGAAGGGATAAACGATGCGGCGATGCGTTCGATCCGCGATATGGACTCGAGTATTGGGGAGATAGAAGCCCTCATTCAGTCCGCAGATATTTTAATTCACAGCATCGGCCGGGCCGATGTGATGGTACATAGAAGAAATCATGCTCCGGAGGTTGCAAGTGATATCTGCAGACGGGGAGCTGGCGAAGCATTAGGACATTATTATTCCGCAGATGGAGAATGTATTCATACGTATTCGACAAATGGGTTTCGCCTGGATAATCTGGCGGGGATAGGCAAGACGATAGCTGTAGCTGGTGGCAAGCAAAAAGCCGCCGCTGTTGTTTCAGTCATCAAGGCAAAAAGCCGTGATGTTCTGGTTATCGATGAAGCCGCTGCCAGGGCTATTCAGTTGATAATACAAGCTGAGGGATCTCAGAAAACTTTTTAAAAATTTTAGGGGGTATTTTCACGATGGCAGTAAAAGTAGCTATTAATGGTTTTGGACGTATTGGTCGTCTCGCATTCAGACAGATGTTTGGTGCAGAAGGGTATGAAGTTGTTGCAATCAATGACTTGACTAGCCCTAAGATGCTCGCACATTTATTGAAATACGATTCCTCCCAGGGCAGATACGCATTAGCTGATACAGTATCCGCCAGCGAAGATTCCATTACTGTTGATGGAAAAACAATCAAAATCTATGCAGAAAAAGATGCTGCAGATTTACCTTGGGGCGCACTCGATGTAGACGTAGTTCTCGAATGCACAGGTTTCTACACTTCCAAAGAAAAAGCTTCTGCTCATATTAAAGCAGGCGCAAAGAAAGTTGTTATCTCCGCTCCGGCAGGCAACGACCTTCCTACAATCGTATTTGGCACGAACCATTCGGTTCTTAAAGCCAGCGATACAGTTATTTCCGCAGCATCCTGCACAACGAACTGCTTAGCTCCGATGGCAGATGCTCTCAATAAATTAGCTCCGATCCAGAGCGGTATCATGGCTACAATCCATGCTTACACTGGCGATCAGATGACTCTTGATGGCCCGCAGAGAAATGGCGATCTCAGAAGATCCCGTGCTGCAGCAATCAACATCGTTCCGAACTCCACTGGTGCTGCTAAAGCTGTAGGCCTCGTGCTTCCAGAACTTCAGGGTAAACTCATCGGTGCCGCTCAGCGTGTTCCGACTCCGACTGGTTCCACAACTCTTCTCTTCGCTGTAGTAAAAGGCGCAGTTACTGTTGATGAAATCAACGCTGCTATGAAAGCTGCTGCTACAGAATCTTATGGTTATACAGAAGAACAGCTCGTATCCAGCGATATCGTTGGCATGAGATACGGTTCCCTGTTTGATGCTACACAGACTTTGGCTATGCCGATCGGTGATGGCAATACACAGGTACAGGTTGTATCTTGGTATGACAACGAAAACAGCTACACGAGCCAGATGGTTCGCACAATCAAGTACTTTGCTGAACTTGCTTAATACGTAAGATCTCTAGAGGTCCGGCCTTTGTTTGGGCCGGGCCTGTTTTAATACAGGGAGGGTTCAATATGAATAAAAAAACGATAAAAGACATTGATGTGAATGGCAAAAAAGTCTTTATCCGTGTGGACTACAATGTTCCAATGGATGAAAACCTCAACATCACCAACGATAAAAGAATCACGGCAACTTTGCCGACATTGAACTATCTGCTCGAACAAAATGCGGCAATTATTCTTGCCTGCCATTTGGGCCGTCCGAAAGGTGAACGCGTAGCAAAATTCTCCGTAAAACCAGTTGCTGCCCGTCTGTCTGAGCTCCTTGGCCGCGAAGTGAAATTCGCTGAAGACTGCGTAGGGGAAGTTGCAGAAAAAGCTGCCGCTGCCTTAAAACCGGGTGAAGTTCTTTTGCTCGAAAACCTTCGCTATCACAGTGAAGAAGAAAAAAATGATCCTACATTCTCCAAACAGCTTGCTTCCCTTGCTGATGTAGCGGTTAATGACGCTTTTGGCGTTTCTCATCGTGCGCATGCTTCGGTTGAAGGCATTACCAAACATGTGGAAATGGTTGCTGGTTTCCTGATGGAAAAAGAAATTAAGTTCATCGGGCAGACACTCGCCAATCCGGAACATCCGTTTGTTGCCATCATCGGTGGCGCCAAGGTATCTGATAAAATCGGTGTTATTGACAATATGATCGATAAAGTCGATACAATCATCATTGGCGGCGGTATGGCTAACACGTTTAATGCAGCGAAAGGCTATGGCGTAGGCAAATCTCTCTGCGAAACAGATAAATTTGAACTGGCACTCAGCCTGCTCAAAAAAGCGGAAGCAAAAGGCGTTAAAGTCGTTCTGCCGGTAGATGTTGTCATCGCCGATAAATTTGCTGCAGATGCCAATACGAAAATTGTACCAGTGGATCAGATTGATCCGGAATGGATGTCGCTCGACAGCGGCCCTGAAACAACAGAACTCTACCAGGCAGCACTTAAAGATGCGAAAACAGTTGTCTGGAACGGACCTATGGGGGTATTTGAATTTGATGCCTTCGCTAAAGGTACGGAAGCTGTAGCAAAAGCTGTAGCGGATTCTGCGGCTATCAGCATTGTTGGCGGCGGGGATTCCATCTCTGCCCTCAAGAAAACTGGCCTGTCGGATAAGATCACGCACATCTCTACGGGTGGCGGGGCAACGCTTGAATTCCTCGAAGGCAAAGTGCTTCCGGGAATTGCAGCTATCGCTGACAAATAATATCTGATAAAATATTGTTCGGTAAATAAAATAAAAAGTTGAAACCTTTGCCAGGGGCCGGCTTTAGGGTGCTGCCTGATCGTGGGAAGGCTGCTCTCGGAGCTGGCTTTAGGCCGGGGAAAATGAGGAGGATATTTATAATGCGTAAACCTATTATTGCTGGTAACTGGAAAATGAACAACACAATTGCTGCTGGTGTGCAGCTTGTAAAAGATCTCGCTCCGCTCGTAGCTGGAGCCGAAGCTGATGTCGTAGTCTGCCCGACAGCTACAGCTCTTGCTGCTGTTGTTGAAGCCTGCAAAGGGACCAACATTCATGTTGGTTCGCAGAATGTACACTGGGAAGCAAACGGTGCTTACACTGGCGAACTTTCCACAGAAATGCTCAAAGAAATCGGCGTAGAATATGCTGTAATCGGCCATTCTGAACGCCGTGAATATTTCGGCGAAACAGATGAAGGAGTTAACAAGAGATCGAGAGCTGCTTTTGCTGCAGGTATTACCCCGATCATCTGCTGCGGTGAAACACTTGAAACTCGTGAAGCTGGCACAACAAATGACTTTGTTGGCAAACAGATCAAAGCAGCTCTTGCTGGCTTTAAAGCTGATGAAGTAGGTCAGCTCGTTATCGCTTATGAACCGATCTGGGCTATCGGCACAGGCAAAACAGCAACTTTTGAACAGGCTGAAGAAGTCTGCGAATTCATCCGTCAGACGATTGCCGCTGATTTTGGCAAAGATGCAGCTGACAAAGTCCGCATTCAGTACGGCGGCAGCGTAAAACCGACAACAATTGAAGGCTTAATGCAGAAACCTAACGTTGACGGTGCTCTCGTTGGCGGCGCTTCGCTCAAAGCTGATGATTTCAGCAAAATTGTAAAATTCTAATTGGCAAAGAGGTAAGAAAATGTCAAAGCTTAAACGTCCTGTTGCTTTGATCATCATGGATGGTTGGGGCCTTGGCGATATGCAGGATCCTAATAATGCAATCGCTGTGGCCAAAACTCCGGTCATTGATGGTTTAATGGCAAAATATCCGAATACACAATTAGCTTGCTCGGGTGAAGCTGTAGGCTTGCCGGATGGGCAGATGGGTAACTCCGAAGTCGGTCATACGAATATCGGTGCTGGCCGTGTTGTGTACCAGGAACTCACTCGGATCACAAAGGCAATCCGTGAAGGGGATTTCTTTAAAAATCCGGTATTTTTGAAGATTATCAATGAGATAAAGAAAAATGACGGTGCGCTGCATCTGATGGGGCTTCTGTCAGACGGCGGAGTTCACAGTCATAATCAGCATCTCTATGCATTGCTCAAACTGGCAAAACAAGAAGGCTTGAAAAAGGTATATGTGCATGCCTTCCTCGATGGCCGTGATGTACCGCCGTCTAGTGCAGCCCAATTTGTAGCTGAACTTGAACAGGAAATCAAGGCTGTTGGCGTTGGCCAAGTGGCAACGCTTTCCGGACGCTACTATGCTATGGATCGCGATAACCGCTGGGATCGCGTGCAAAAAGCTTATGATGCCATGGCAAAAGCTGAAGGGGAACGCGCAACTGATGCAGTAAAAGCGGTAGAAGCTTCTTATGCAGCTGAAGTTACCGATGAATTTGTCCTCCCGACGGTTATTGCTGATTATCCGGGCATGGCAAGTGGCGATGGGGCAATTTTCTTCAACTTCCGTCCGGACAGAGCCCGCGAAATTACGCATGCATTTACGGATGTGAAATTTGAAGGCTTTGCCCGCAAGGAAATATCGCTTTCCTTTGCGATGATGACGCAGTATGAGGCCGGCATGAATGCTGAAATTGCCTATACACCGCAGACGCTTGTCAACACGCTGGGGGAAACCATTCAGCAAAATGGCTTGACGCAGCTGCGCATTGCTGAAACAGAAAAGTATGCGCATGTGACGTTCTTCTTTAACGGCGGGGTTGAACAGCCGTATGAAGGCGAAGAGCGCATTCTCGTTCAGTCGCCAAAAGTAGCTACCTATGATCTCAAACCAGAAATGAGCGCGGTAGAGGTAACGGATAAAGTTGTAGACGCGATCAAAGCGGAAAAATACGATTTTATTATTCTGAACTATGCCAATGGCGATATGGTTGGACATACAGGCGTGCTTTCGGCGGCAGTAAAAGCAGTTGAAACCGTTGATACTTGTGTCGGTCGCTTCGTTGAGGCAATGCAGGCAGTTGGTGGTACCGTATGCATTACCGCTGATCATGGCAACGCTGAAATCATGCTCGACAATGAGACGAAAGAACCGTTTACGGCTCATACGACAAATGTTGTGCCGTTTATCACGGTATCGGAAACGATCAAATCCATCCATCCGGGAGCTCTGTGCGATATTGCGCCGACCCTCCTGACGCTTGCCGGTTTGGCGATTCCAAGTGAAATGACGGGCAAATCCCTCGTGGATTAATATAGTCCAATGTGCATTCCTGCTGCCCTGTTAGGGCAGCAGAAATGCATTTATATTATTTAGTGAAGAGAGGAATACAAAGATGATTTATTCACACGAAGTGTCGGCAATGACATGCATATGCAAAGAAGTGAATCATGGTCCAGCACCGATTCCAGAAGAAGGCAAATGGGTACAATCCAAAGAAATTAAAGACGTAAGCGGCTTAACACATGGTGTTGGCTGGTGCGCACCGCAGCAGGGCGCTTGCAAACTTACGCTGAATGTTAAAGATGGCATCATTCAGGAAGCCCTCGTGGAAACGATTGGCTGTTCCGGGATGACGCATTCCGCGGCTATGGCTTCGGAAATCCTCCCTGGCAAAACAATTCTCGAAGCATTAAATACAGACCTCGTATGCGATGCAATCAACACGGCTATGAGAGAACTTTTCCTCCAGATCGTGTACGGCAGAACACAGACTGCATTCTCCGAAGGCGGCCTGCCGATCGGTGCCGGTCTTGAAGATCTTGGTAAAGGTCTGCGCAGCCAGGTTGGTACTATGTACGGTACCCTGGCAAAAGGCCCGCGTTACCTTGAACTTGCTGAAGGCTATGTAACAAGAATTGCCCTCGACAAAGAAGATCGCATCATCGGTTATGAATTTGTTCACCTTGGCAAAATGATGGAATCCATCAGAAAAGGCGTTGCCGCTCAGGAAGCTATGGAAAAAGCAAAAGGCTCTTATGGCCGTTTTGCTGATGCAGCTAAATACGTAGACCCGCGTAAAGAATAATTATAGAGAACAGGAAGGAATGAATAGCATGCCATTATTTGAAGGCTATGAACGCCGTATTGATAAAATTAACGAATCCCTTAAGGCTTTTGGTATTGCATCCATCGAAGATGCAAAAAAAATCTGTGACGAAAAAGGCATTAACGTTGCCGAAATCGTAAAAGGCATCCAGCCAATCTGCTTTGAAAATGCTTGCTGGGCTTACACATTAGGTGCTGCTGTTGCCATTAAAAAAGGCTGTACAAAAGCAGCGGATGCAGCCGAAGCTATCGGTGAAGGCCTCCAGGCTTTCTGTATTCCGGGCTCTGTTGCTGAACAGAGAAAAGTTGGTCTTGGACATGGTAATCTTGCAGCAATGCTGCTCAGAGAAGATGCAGAATGCTTTGCTTTCCTTGCCGGCCATGAATCCTTTGCTGCTGCTGAAGGTGCTATCGGCATCGCCAGAACAGCTAACAAGATCCGCAAGACACCGTTACGCGTTATCCTCAACGGTCTTGGCAAAGATGCAGCGCAGATCATTTCCCGCATCAATGGCTTCACGTATGTTCAGACACAGTTTGACTATGCAACGGGCGAAGTCAATGTTGTTCGCGAAGTCGCTTATTCCGATGGTGAACGCAGTGCTATTAAATGCTATGGTTCTGACAGCGTGCAGGAAGGCGTTGCCATCATGCATAAAGAAAAAGTGGATATCTCCATCACAGGAAACTCCACGAACCCTACTCGCTTCCAGCATCCAGTAGCAGGCTGCTACAAAAAAGAATGCATTGAACAGGGTAAAAAATATTTCTCCGTTGCTTCCGGCGGCGGTACAGGCAGAACCCTTCATCCGGACAACATGGGCGCAGGTCCTGCTTCTTACGGCATGACAGATACTATGGGCCGTATGCATTCCGATGCACAGTTTGCAGGTTCTTCTTCCGTTCCGGCTCACGTTGAAATGATGGGCTTGATCGGTATGGGTAACAACCCGATGGTTGGTGCCAGCGTTGCTGTAGCAGTAGCTGTACAGCAGGCTATGACAAAATAATA
>JBOFWE010000031.1:0-1380 GCA_051653465.1 Selenomonadaceae bacterium
TATCCCGTCCGATCAATCACGAGCGACGGCTGATCGGTAAATTCCGTCACCGATGCTGCCAGAATTGCCGCCCCGGTTGGTGTTGTCGTTTCAAAGGGAACAAGTCCCGCCTTAACCGGAATTCCCTGCAAAATTTCGACCGTAGCCGGTGCCGGTACAGGAATTGTCCCATGGGCACAATGAACAAAACCGCCGCCAAGCTGCACCGTCGAACAAACGATCCGATCCGCCTTAAAATAATCCATGGCAATCGCCGCCCCGACGATATCCACGATGGAATCAATTGCCCCTACCTCGTGAAAATGCACCTCATATAAATCCTTCTGATGCACCTTACCCTCAGCTTCCGCAATTTTCCTGAAAATTGCCCGGCTGTGTGCCTTGACCGCGGGGGACAGCGCACTGCCGCCGATCAGCTGCTCAATGTCGCGAAAGGTTCGATGCTCATGATGGTGCTGATGTCCATGATGATGATGTTCATGGCTACCGCCGGTTTCACCAATAGGAGCATCCGACGTCTCATGGTTATGCTTATGCCCGGCACCACCCTCTGCGGTAAGCACTACATCGACACGGACTCCACCGATCCCCTGTTTTTGATCCCGGCGGATCTGCAGCTTATATTCATTCTCTAAACCAAGCTTTTCGAGTTCACGCCGCAAATGTACCTCATCAAGCCCCAAATCCAATAAAGCCCCAAGGTTCATATCTCCACTGATCCCACAAAAACAGTCATAATATAATATTTTCATCTAAAATTCTCCCTGTCCTGATTTATGTACCGCAGGTAAGCGGTACCCTCTATTTCTGATAAGGATCCACATTATTATTCTACCCCTTGAACTAAACTCCAAGTCAAGGTTTGTTTTACAAAAAATAGAAAATAACAGCGATCGCCAATTTTTGCAAAGTGATAGCCGCAATTTCCTGCCCGCTGCCTTCTTAACGCTTTTACTCTAGCTATAATTAGCTCAAGGCTCCTGAAACAGCGGCGTCGTCCTAAGCTGACTTTCCTTTTCCGTGAGATGGTCATAGCTCTTGATTTTATAATCAAGGCGCTCAATCGTGGCCTTCATTGCTGCCTGTTTTTCAATTAATTTGCGGCGCTGCTCAATAAGCAGTTCTTTTCTGGCCTGGATCGTAATATCCCCCTGCTGAAACATGGAAACATAATCAATTAAAACCTCAATCGGTAGCCCTGCCGCCCGCATGCATTTGATGAATTCGACCCAACGACAATCATCCTCCGTATAGTCACGAATCCCACTCTTGTTACGGTGTACATGCGGTACCAACCCCACACGTTCGTAATAGCGAAGGGTATCCGGGGAAAGCTCATATTTAGCAGATACTTCGGCAATCAGCATAAAAACACCTCCT
>JBOFWE010000032.1:0-1243 GCA_051653465.1 Selenomonadaceae bacterium
AGCTTTGCTGCGGGTTTAAATTTTTTTGAGAGGAAGCGGATATTGTGATCATAGTAACAGGCGGAGCCGGATTTATCGGCAGCAATATTGTAAAAGCATTGAATGAACAGGGGCGGACGGATATACTGGTTGTCGATGATTTGAAATGCGGAACCAATTATAAAAATTTGATCGGATTGCAGTTTATCGATTATTCGCATAAAGATATCTTTTTGCAAAACATTGAAGAAGGTGTTTTTGACGAAATGGAAATCGAGGCGGTATTTCATGAAGGAGCCTGCTCGGATACCATGGAATATGACTGCAATTTTATGATGGAAACAAATTACGATTATTCAAAAGCGTTGCTGCACTTTTGCATGGAGCAGGAGATTCCGTTCTTTTATGCATCGTCGGCGTCAACCTATGGCAGCGGTACCAATGGCTTTACCGAAGGAGATGCTTGTGAAGACGCGTTAAATCCGTATGCCTATTCAAAACTCGCTTTTGACCGCTATGTCCGTCAGGTTCTGCCGGAAGCAAAGAGCCAGATTGTGGGCCTCAAGTACTTCAATGTTTATGGACCGCAGGAACATCATAAGGGAAAAATGGCCTCCATCGTTTATCAGCTTTACAACCAATTGAAAGAAAATGGCTATGTCAAGCTCTTTAAGGGGATTGATGGCTATGGTGATGGCGAACAAAAACGCGACTTTGTCTATGTCAAGGATGTGGTCAAGGTCAACCTGTGGTTTTGGCAGCATAAGGGACCAAGCGGAATCTATAACTGCGGCACGGGGAAGGCGTATATGTTCAAAGAAGCGGCACAGGCGGTTATTGATTATATGGGAACGGGTCACATTGAGTATGTCGATTTTCCGGAAGTACTGCGCGGCAAGTATCAGAACTTTACCGAAGCCGATCTGACACAGCTTTTGGCTGCGGGCTATGACCAAGGATTTCACAGTATAGAAGCCGGTGCGGCGGATTATTGCCACTTTCTTGACCAGGGTGGTTATTTCACTTATGGGAAATAATCGAGCGGCTGTATTTTTTGATCGCGATGGAGTACTCAATAAGGATATTGGCTATTTATACAAAATAGAGGATTTTGTCTGGATTGAAGGAGCGGTTGAGGCAATAAAGGCCTGCAATCAGGCCGGCTACCTTGTTTTTGTCATCACGAATCAAAGTGGCGTGGCTCGCGGCTATTATACAGAAGCCGACGTGCAGCGACTGCATGCGTGGATGAATGAAGACCTGG
>JBOFWE010000033.1:0-1068 GCA_051653465.1 Selenomonadaceae bacterium
GGCGAGTTTTGAGACTTCCATTTTTTTATGTTCATTTATAATATGCAATATCTTCGTTATTCGAGTTGTCATAATATCCTCCACCTGTAAGGTTTTCTTATTTAAATTATAGCATACGGATTTTTGTTGGGAATGGATCTTTGGATTAGTAATATAATTATAACATAATCTATTACTAATGAAATATGAAATAATAACAAATGAAAATAAACTATTTACAAAACAGGGGGCTTGGTTTATGCTGATTACATAATAGGAGTTTAAAAGAGGTGCTGGATATGGGCGAAAAGAAAGCTTTGCTGTTTAATATACAAAAATTCAGCCTGCATGATGGTCCCGGGATCAGAACCACGGTATTTTTTAAAGGCTGCCTGCTTCGCTGTCAGTGGTGTTCGAATCCGGAATCACAAAGTGGCAAAATTCAAGTCACCTGGGACGCTGCAAAATGCATCGGGTGCGGCAAATGTATCAGAGAGTGTCCGGAAAACGCCATTTCAAAAAGCAAAGATGTTATTTTAATCGATCATCAAAAATGTAAGGGCTGGCAAAAATGCATAGCAGGTTGTCCGTCAGGCAGCTTCCAGGTTGAAGGGCAATACAAAACGGTGGCGGAGATCGTCGCGGAAGTCGTAAAGGATAAGGATTTTTATGAGGAGTCCGGCGGCGGGGTTACTTTAAGCGGTGGTGAGGTGCTCCAGCAAATCGACGTTGCCCTTGCATTGCTGCGGGAGTTGAAACGGCATGACATTCATCGGGCGATTGAGACGACCGGGTATACGGCTTCGAAATTGTTCGAGGAATTTTTGGACCAAGTTGATTTAGTGTTATTTGACTTGAAGCACTACGACCCAGTCCGGCATAAAGCGGGCACTGGGGTAGACAATAAAATAATCCTGGAAAACATGAGATTGGCAGTGGCGAAAAAGAAAAATATAATTGCAAGAATTCCTGTGATCCCGGCTTTTAATGATGGCCTTCAAGATGCCGAGGGATTTTGCACACTGCTGCTGGATCTGGGAATTAAGACGGTCAATCTGTTGCCGTTTCATCAATTCGGTCAGAAGAAAT